>DCHC01000022.1 GCA_002314755.1 Faecalibacterium sp. UBA1762
GACGGCATGCCCGTCATACTAAAAGGGAGCGCCGCAGATATCATGCGACGCTCCCTCTTTTTATTGCTATCAATGACTACTCCGACTAAGGATATCTCACCTATCTGACTGAATTACAATGTTTCCCCATTCCGCAATACTTTACGGGCATTGTCCTCATATAGCTTTTGCTTAATCCGGGCAGAAAGGGGCGAGCTTTCCAAAAATTCACGGTGTCTGTTGTCAAAGGCATCGCGGGCGTATAGCACCCTATCCTGCCAACGGGTCAGAAAACCGTATCCGAACTCCGGGTCACGGGAGAGTGCATTGCACCCGCTTCCTGCCGACATATCGCAGTAAAGGTTGGGATATTTCTCCAAAAGCTGTTCGATCCGACCGCCCGGAATGACTTTACCGGTGGGGTACGGTTTGGTCAGATACTGGTCGTCCGCCGAGATATGCGCCCAAAAACCGGGAGCATGACCAATAAAGACTGTCTCCGGGCAAAGCTTCAGTACCCGCTCCAGCGCGTCAATTCCCCCACCGTACCAATAACTGCCCCAAGGGTAACCGCCGTTACCCGGCATTTCGTAATCCAAATGCATCAATACCGGCAGTCCCAATGCGCCTGCCTCCCGGTACAGCCGTATAGCGTCCGGGTTATCGTACATCATGCGCAGCTTCAGCTCACCGCAGATGCGAAGGGAAAAAAGCTTTGCCGCCGCCCGCAGCCGCTGCACAGCGTCCGGCTTACGGGGATCGGGGCAAAAACCAAGCTCAAACCGATTCGGATACTCCCTTGCGTAATCCACACAGCGGTAAAACGGGGTTGGCTCATCCGAAAGGGGTGAAAAATACATTTTCGTGTCCGGTTGATACTCATTGGTGGGCGCTTCCCAGGAGAGCAGAACAAGCTTATCTATGCCGCAGGCATCCATATTTTCTACCACGGCTTTGGCGTTCATTCCATGATAATCCGGGTGGTTATGAATATCAATAATCATTTTCTTTTTTCTCCTATCCCTATTGATTATCAGCACCGTACCATCTGCCGCCGTGATCTGCAGCGGTTTCCTGTTGCAGCAGCTGTTCGTAGTTCTCAATTACCGTACGAAACGCCTCTACATACCGATCAATCAGCTCCGGCATATATTTTCGAAACGGCGGTAGGGTCATGCAGTAGATATGCTCCGACGGCTCCAAAGCTTTGTCCAGCTCTCTCACATCCCGCTTCGCAAACGCGATACGGGTGGGCTTGCCTAAGCCGAAATAGTCATAATCTTGAAAAAAACGGTGGGTGTGCAGCGGAAAATTGCCACCCTCCCAACAGTTTAGCCCGGGAATTTCGGCACGGATCGCCTCGGCAAACCGCTGAGAAGTCAAGCCCTGAAAAGCCTCCGGCCGGTATTCCGCCTGGGCGCAGTACCATGCCCCCATGGTAGAGCCGCTGCCTTTTTCCGGGCGTATGGGTCTGAAGCCTTCTATACCCTCCATCCCATCACAAAAATAGTTCATCGCCCGGTCAATCTGCTGCATTCTTTCGTCGTAGTGATGCAGCTGCCCCAGCGCTAATGCAGAGCAAAGCTGGTTTGCCCTGCCCTTAACCCCGCCCAACGCAATATTGAGATAGGGCAAAAGCTCCGGACTGGTGATATTGTCGGCGTTATTTCTCTCGTAATGACCGTAGGCCAGCGCACGCTCATACACCATTCGGTCATCTGTCACCAGCATACCCAGTTCACCTGCGGCAAAGGATTTTTGACTCATCATGGACATGGCCGCCACATCACCAAAGGTTCCGAGCTTTCTGCCCTTGTACAGGGAGCCGTGGGCATGTGAGACATCCTCTATGACCTTTAAGTGATGCTTTTGGGCGAGGGTCATAATACGGTCCATATCACAGGGGTACGCAAAATAATGCACCACCATAATGGCCTTGGTTGCAGGTCCGATACACCGCTCCAGATCCTCCGGATCCATACTCAGGTTGTGATCAATATTGCAAAAAACAGGGGTTGCGCCAAACAGAAATGCCGGCGCAACACTTGCCCAGTAGGTCTTCGTGGTACAGATGATCTCATCGCCGGGCGCAAGGCCTATGGCAAACATAGCCGCCGCCAGCGACATAGTGCCGTTGGCAAAAGCCAATGCGTATTTTCTGCCCTGCCAGGCGGCAAACTCCTGCTGAAACTGAAGCGTAATATCTGTACCGGAAAACCGATTATTTCGGATAACATCCAGACAGGCTGCCTCATCCTCCGGGGTAACAATAGGCCACTTGAATAGCTCCTCCGGCATCTCTGCCTGTGAAAACATGGGTTCCCCACCCACCAGCGCAAGCTTCTTTTTCATCTGTTTGCCTCCTTTTTTCCCTGTCACGGCTGTGACAGGGCCCGGTTATCAGAATACGTGCTCTGTTATTGAGCGATGAATCACCGCACTGATCTTGTGTACATTATATCACAAAGAGCTGATAAAAAGATGTTTTTTTCAATCTGAAATTGGCGGGGTGACCGTTGAATAAACGGCAGAAAGAACTGACATCATATATGCTTTCGTCAGGCAGTGCAGCTGATATGTCTCGCCGGAGACAAACTTATTTTCACCGTCTGAAAAAAACTGTCCTTCCATGTGCTGACCGTCGGTTCTTTGCAGCATACCGTATACAGTTTTCAAATGGACATTGCCCCAGTCGGATGCTCTGAGTCCCTCCGGGCAATCCTCATCTCGCAGGGCTGACCGTAAAGATGGACCGGCATAATCACCCTGGTCTTGTCTGTTATTTTGTCAGCGATTCCCGCCGGTTCCATATTCCCCGTACGGATATCCGGCTCGGTAAATACCGGAACCGCCCCTACCCTTGTCACGGCAAGCACCGACGCAATATAAGAATTCGACGGAAGTATCACCTCGTCCCCATCACCAACACCCAGCGACATCAGAATAACTGCAAGAGCATCCAGTCCGTTCCCGGTTCCGATACAGTATTTTCGGTTGCAAAAAAGGCCGAACTCTTTTTCAAAAGCGTCACAGGCACTGCCCATCACATAAAAACTGCGGTCAACAACCGATTCAAAGGCTTTCAAATATTCTTGCTTTAACTGTTTATCTAACAGCATTGTTGATATGCAAGGGATCTTCTCACTCATCGTCTTTTACTCTCATATCTTGATAATAATTCAAAAAATCTTGATAGTCCCGTATATAATCGTTCTCATCATACATCGTATCCGCCACAGCCATTAACACTGCGCCATCGGAAAAATCAAACATTTCGCGCCACAGGTAGTACGGCACATACAAACCCTTATCGGGGCTGTCCAGCAAAACCGTCTCCTTTTTTTGCCCGTCGTCCAGCAGGACCCGGCAGCTGCCGGTCACGCATATCAAAAGCTGATTGCAGCTTTTATGGGCGTGCATTCCCCTGCGCACATCCGGCTGCGCGTTATACATATAAAAAACTCTCTTCATCTTCAAGGGAAGATTTGTTTTATCCAGTGGAATCAATGACCCTCTGTCGTCTCCGTGAACGGGAAACTTCAGCAGCTTAACATTGCTCATATCGCCAGCATCAAACCTCATTTTTTCTTACTCTGACAGGATCACCTGTATATATTTCTCCGGAAATTCAACAAATTCCGTCATTTCATCCCGGGTATCAAACCTTGCGGCAACAAAGGCTACCGAGCTGCTAAGGCTTTGCATCCCTGCTACCGTTTCCCCGGGCTCAACATACTGTTCCATGATCTGCAGATTCTTTTTTTGAAAAGTCGGGTCAATCAGAAGTTGCTTCAGTACACCGGTTTTCTCTGTACAGATGCTTCTGCTTGCCCAATACCCAGGTATATGACAGTCATCAAACGGCGGTACCGCGTCACCGGCTGCCGCCCGTACAATGGCCTCCGTCACCTTGTAGCCGGTCATTTTCTCGGTGATCAGGGGTACCAAACTGCCCCCGCTTCGAGGTCCGATTTCAATGATATACAACTCACCTGCTTTATCCACGACAGCTTCAAAATTGTATGCCTGTGTACCCATTTTTAAAAGCCGCAGCGCACGCTGCAATTCACTGTGCAGCTGCGTCAAGGTACCCGCCGGGGTAACCGGCGGCCAGCACTCTGCCACCGGGATGAATTCCGTACCCGGCGTATTCATGAAATATGTATTTGAAAAAGGGGCAAATACCAGTTCCCCATCAATCGAAAAGCCGTCTCCGCCTATTTGCATACCGCTGCGCTGGATATATTCCTCCACAATCACTCTTTTGGAAATGGATTTAGATAGGGCATACTCGATAGCCGGTTCAATCTCCTCCTCAACGGACACCATGCAAACGCCCTTTGCCCCCTGAGAATCTACCGGCTTTACCATAACCGGCAGCGTTTTTCTCTTAATAAAAGCAATGGCTTTCTGCTTTTCGTTACAGGAAAAACCTACGGACCAGGGCGTATGAAATCCGTTTTCCCGTAAAAACTGCCGAAATCGGTCCTTATGGGTCAAGATATACACCGACTCGTACGGGCTGCCGGGCAGTCCCATCTGCTCTGCCACATAGGCCGCAGTGGATGCCGCCACATCACTTCCGTAGGTCAGTATTCCATCCACCTTGCATTTTTCGGCAACTTTCAATACCGCAGCATAATCTGTCGTGCTGGCAGGGTGCCATTCATCCGCAACCAATCTGCCGGGGTTATCCGGCAGATAATCACACAGTACCGTATAGTAGCCCATCTCTTTTGCCGCTGAAATAGCCGCCAGCTGAGACTTTGCTCCACCGAGAAACAGAATCTTTTTCATACAAAACACCTTCTGCTTTGGGTTTTCTTAATCCGGGGCAAAGTATTGCGCTACCGTCTCACTGTTTTTCACCATATTACGGCGGCAGTAATCATAATCCTTTGCCATATGCCCAATATCCCAGGCAGTATAGCCCTCCCTGCTTAGCTCATAAACCAGCGGCTTGGAGGTCGGACCCAACACAAAGCATAGGATCTTCTCTTTGGCAAAAGACCTGGCTTTTTCCAATAAGCTGTCAAATTCAGCAAAGGCATTTTTCGCGGGTGCCTGAACAAGCTCATAAGACCGGGCAAGCGCAAAAAGATTGTACCGAAGCTCTGCCAAAATGCCTTCACCTGCAAACACCACAATATCTTTTTCCGCAAACAGACGCTCAATATCGCAGAGGTACTTTTTCCAATCATACATCTCATAGTCAATATACAGTTGATTAAAGCTGGATGAGATATATTCCCTATCCGGATTACAGTATTGCACCAGTACCTTTTTAAATTCCGGCCCCCAGAGATAATTGTGTCTGCGAATCGTCTGCGTGATATTTTCAAAGCCGTGAAAATAGTTATAATCTATTCCGATGAATAAATCTGTCCGGTCTCCGCTCAGTATTTTTATCAGGTACTTGGCAAGCCGTTCATCATACCGCTGAAAATCGATGGATTTTCCGGAGATCAGCGCCAGCTCCCCATCGCCGACCCGGACAAAGCTTCCCTGTCTTTCCAGTATTTTCTCCCAGGTCCGGTCGTCATCCAGAATACGGAACGCGCTATCCTCCCCAAAAACCATCTTCGTTTTTACAAGCTCTTCCACATGGCAGATTATCCGATAAACGGTATCTGTTTCGGTATCCGCCCAAAGGTCTATTCTGCAAAGATAAATTAAATTTCGAAAAAGTCGGTTGAAACCCTTCAAAAGCTTCATTTGTTCCATTCCTCAATATACATCTGTGCAACCTTGATATAGTCATGTTCCTTTTCCACAAAAAGCCGCCCCCGGTAGCCCATTTCCTCTATATCTTTCCTTTGGGAAATAAGCTTTTCCAGTGTATCAACAATCTGCGCAGTGTCCGGTTTTATATTTAAAACCGGACAGCCCGGCGTTGCGATACTGGACAATGTCTCCGGCTCTAAACCGCTTAGCACAATTTTTCCCTTTGCCATAGAAAGGGCTGCGGTCATACCGTAGGAATAGGATTTACATTGGTCAACAATGATGTTTGCCCTGCTCATAATATCCAGCCATTCTGTATAGGGAACCATATCTCTAATGATACACTCCACATCATCGGTGTACTTTTTCTGAATATACCGCATTGCTTCCTCAATGTAAGAGGAACCTTTATATTTTGGTCTGGTGGTAGAATGATAAATAACGATTTTGCCGTTTTTTACCGTATTGGGCTGGTAGGCTATTTGCTGGGTGTTGATGGGAAAAGGAATATACCTTCTTAAATTCTTCATGCCGGCATAGGGAATTTCCAGCTCGTAAGGGTTAACCGGAATCAACCCTTCCGCACGACTGAGAACATAGTCGTACACCTCCTCGTTCCGTTTGTGCGCGACACTGTCCCCGATCCAGCTATCCGCCCACTCTTTGTTATCGTCAAAGGAACTGTACCGAAATTTTCCGGCTTTCCATGCGCGGTATACATAATAGTCATCACCCGGCAAAATACAGAAAAATTGTTCGTTTCGAGAGATTATTTTACGATAAATCTGTAGCCGATTTTTCCAGTCAAACAAATTTGCCGATATCGCTTGAACAATGTCATACCCGTATAATTGGCGGTTCAGTAACGGCTGAATCTCTTGATAGTATTTTCGGGTGAACCGATTACCGCCCTTATCTACAGTCAACGGAAAATCTCTGCCCGGAATCCGTTTTTCCCAGTCTCCGTCGGATGCAAGCTTTACATTATGGCCCAGCTCCAGCAAACCCTCTTTTAAATTTTTATGGACGGCGCTATAATCACCAAGCAATAAAATTTTCATCTGTTACCTCATTACAAAATAGCGATATATCAGCCGACCTATCGGTTTAGGTAACCGCATTATCACCGCTAAATTCACAAAACGCCTTTTCAGGCTGAGATAGCGAATAGGCACCTTTTTAATCATTTCCGTTATCTTATCCAAAATAAGCTTCTCCTGATCTTTATCTGCAAGCTGAACCACCAGATAATTATCCCAGGCGACCAACGCGTGCTTCTCCCGGGACAGTGCTATCTCCTTTTCTAATGACGGATAAGCTTTTTCCAGCAGTTGAAAGGAATGCTCAAATGAAACCAGATAATCCATTTTATTCTGAAAACTAAAGGTGGAAGAAATGCCTTGGGGATTTTGTCGGTAATAGTATAACCCTTTGCCGATATAAACGGTCTTGTTACAGGGCAGACTTAGGATTGGAGTCGCATAAACATCCTCATAATTATGCCCCACCGGAAAAACAAGCTGGCCGGTCAGTACACGTCGGTAAAGCCTTCGCCAGACATGAAAAGTAAGAAGGTCATTCTGAAGAAGCAGACGGAGCGTTTCCCTGTTATCCAGAATACGAACCTCATCCTGATTTGAGGAATGCAACACCTCCAAACCTTCTGAATAATATTTATAAAAGTTGAATATTACCATGTCGGCCTGCTCTTTTTGAGCAATATCCACCAAAATCTGTACGGTATCCGGCGCGATCCAATCGTCTCCATCCACAAACAGCAGATATTCCCCTTTGGCAGCCTGAATGCCCCGATTACGAGCATCAGATAGGCCGCCGTTTTCTTTTTCAATGGGCTTTACTCTGCTGTCTGTCGCTGCCCATTTTTTAATAATTTCTCCGCTGGAATCAGTAGAGCCGTCATTGACCGCAATCAATTCTATTTCGCTGCAGCTCTGCTGTAAAATCGAACGGAAACACTGTTCCAAATATTTTTCCTGGTTATAAACCGGAACAATTATTGATACTATACAATCAGTTGAAGTATGCAAATCGCTCTCCTTTACATTTTACTGCAAATGCCCGGTAGAAACTGTACCCCCGAAGACATACTGCTGTTAACAGGGCAAGCTTTAAATCCTGCCTGCCCAGCTGTATCAGTTCATCGAATGAAAAATGGACCGACCTTCTGTATTGCCTCAACGAAGTTTTCACCCTGGCGCTTTCGGTGGTTTTATTCATTAATTGATCTGTATAATCGTGCAGAACATACTGACAAAGCAAGACTTTCATCTTACAATTTAACTGTGGGAAATACCGTTCCACAAAAGCCCTGTTTTGAAAAAAAGAAGCATATTTGTCATGAAACCGTTTGTTTAGGCCTGACCCAATAATGCCGTGCCTGCGCTGACGGTAATAATAATTGCAATCTGGGCAATACGCCAGCCTGTCACAGGCAGCAACCACCTGATACATAATAAGGTCATCTTCATGAAAGCACCCGACCGGAAAAAGTCAAGTCCGAAATAGTGTGTAA
>DCHC01000064.1 GCA_002314755.1 Faecalibacterium sp. UBA1762
GGGCTTGTCCCTCGCGTCTCTCTTATAGGTTTATTCAATTGTTCATGACATCTGCGAGACCCGTGCACTGATCTCAAGGATATCCTACCACAAAGCGCGGAACTTGTCAAATATCACGAGAATGCTTCCGCCCTGGAAATTTCGATACCGTCAAACCGGCACTTGACATTCATTTATCTAAAATGTATAGTAAGAGAGGTACTTCCCGCTAAATCAGATTATTCTGCGGACCGTACTTTAAGAAAGGAGCGCTCCATACTATGGGTCTTGAAAAAAACTGGAATATCACAGTAGGCAGTATGCCGAAGGGTCCCCTTAACAAAATATCAGATGTGCCCGGCGTGACAGTCGGCCACTATACGCTTAACAACGGCGAAATTCAGACCGGCGTGACCGCCATCAAACCGCATCAGGGCAACCTGTTCCAGGATAAGCCGCTGGCTGCCTCCCATGTGATCAACGGCTTTGGAAAGAGCATCGGTCTGGTACAGATTGATGAGCTTGGTACCCTTGAAACACCTATCTTAATGACAAACACGCTGAGTGTCGGCACAGTCAGCACTGCCCTTGTACGGTATATGCTGGCGCAAAATGAGGATATCGGTCGCACGACCGGCAGTGTCAATCCCGTTGTGTTTGAATGCAACGATGGCGATCTGAACGATCTGCGCGGTCTGAATGTCCGTGAGGAGCATGTCATGCAGGCACTGGAAAACTGCTGTACCGATTTTGAAGAGGGCGCCGTAGGCTCGGGACGCGGAATGCGCTGCCACGAGCTGAAGGGCGGTATCGGCTCCTCCTCCCGTATTGTCACCTTAGACGGCAAGGACTACGTAGTGGGTACCCTGTGTATGACCAACCACGCGCTTTACAAAGACCTGACCCTGCGTAACGATCCCATTGGCAAGCGGCTTCCCAACGAGCTGTATGCCTGCGAAGACAAGGGCTCGGTCATCACCGTTATCGCCACCAATATCCCGCTGAGCGAACGCCAACTGAAGCGTATCAGCAAACGCACCATAGTGGGTTTGAGCAGAACCGGTTCGCACATGTCCAACGGCAGCGGCGAAATCGCAATGGCATTTACCACCGCAAACCGGATGCCTCACTATCCTGCAACCACCATTCTGCCGATGAGTATGGTGGCCGATGACCGCATTGACGAAATATTCCGTGCCGTTATTGAGTGCGTGGAAGAATCCGTTCTAAGCGCTATGCTGCACGCTGAGACTGTCACCGGCCGCAACGGGTTGACCGTCCGCTGTCTGCGGGATATTCTGAAGAATGACCCCCGTTATTTCTTTGGATAACCCGCTTTTGAGGAGAGATGTTATGAAAAAATCCATTGGAATACTGGGCGGAATGGGTCCTCTTGCCACTGCCGACCTGTACCGCAAAATAGTCACGGCTACTAAAGCCGGCTGCGATAACGAACATATCCGCGTATTCATTGATTCTAACCCGGCAATCGCCGACCGCACTGCCGCCATTTTAAACAGCGGCGCGGACCCTGTGCCGGAGATGACCGATGCCCTGCGCAACCTGGAAAAGTGCGGAGCAGACTGCATTATCATGCCCTGTAACACCGCGCACTTCTTTTTGCCCCGCCTGCAGGCACTGACCTCCATCCCCTTTATCAGTATGCTGGAGGCCACTGCACGCACCTGTGCCCAGCAGTTCCCGGGCAAGCGCGCCGCCATACTGGCAACCCGCGGGACCCTTGCCACAGGGCTTTATGAGGAAGCACTGTCCGCACAGGGTGTAAGCTATCTTTTACCTACCGAGCCCCAAAGAGATGTGCTGATGCACCTTATTTACGATATAGTAAAGGCCTCCCGTCCACTGGTGCCGGAGGAGGATACCTGGGAAAGTCTGCTTGGCAAGCTTCGCAATATGGGCGCGGAATACTTTATTTTAGGCTGTACCGAGCTGCCGATTGTGGCGGATACTCTTTCCTCCCCAGGACCCTTTGTAGACCCCACTGCAGAGCTTGCCCGTGCCGCCATCCGGTTCTGCGGATATGAGACTATGCCGTAAAACACTGCAGATGCAAACGAACAACCGAACAATTACCCATGAAAAATCCCCATACCGCGCAGAAAAAGTGTACGGTATGGGGATTTATTAAATTTGCCTCAAGATAATCCCTTAAGATCAGGCAGTATCGATAGGGTCACCGTCTGACATACTCAGACACATATTCCAGCTTCCACTCATCCACTGCAGGCGGACAGGAATCGGAATTGGCAAGGACAAACCGTCTGCCGCAAGTCTCTTTTTGCAAAAAGGAAATACGCTCCTCCAGCTGCTGCCGGTCACAGGTCTGGAAAAAGACCGGCTCAATACCGCCGATCAGCGCAATATGCTCCGGAAGCAAAGAAAAAGCCTCCGGGATATCAATATTGCCGGTGGTCGGCGGAGAGATGGACTCGATGGCGTCTACCCCGGTTTGTGCCATCAGCGGCAGCAGAGCGCGCAGATGACCGCAGGCGTGATGTACCAGCAGCTTTCCGTTTTGGTGCAGGATATCTGCCCATGCGGAAATTTCCGGCGAGGTGTAGCGGGCAAACATATTTGGGGTGATACAGGTCGTGGAACTGTCCTCCCAAAAAATAAACGCCTCTGCCTTGCACTGCGCCGCACAAACCGCTGTTTTATCCGAAACGCTGCGCATCGCAGCAAGACACTGCTCCACCGTCTCCGGTTCATCCGCCAGAAAAAAACTTAGTCTTTCTATTCCGACCCACTTTTCTACTAAAGACTGAAAACAGGTTTTCATCTCGCTGCCGACCAGCGGCAGATACAGGCCCTGCTCCCCGATTTGGGTGATTTGTCGGTCAATTTCCGGGTTGTAGGCAACACTGGCGTGCTCATAGATCCAGGTCAGGGTTTGAAAATCTCTGCTTTCCCGGATGGGATGATCCACCAAAAACCAGGTGTTGCCCTGGGCAGACAGGGTATACCCCAACTGAATGTCTCCTACAGGGGTATGCCAAAGCTCTTGCCGTCGGTTGGCGGAGCTGCTGACCGTGATATCCACACCCGGGTAGCTAACCGTAAAGGGGCTGCCGAACCCGCGTAGCAGCGGGTCGGCGCCGATACTTTCCAGATAGGCAAGTTGTCCCGCCTCTATTCGGCTTTGCGACTGTGCCTCCCACCAATAGGCAAGAAACGGGGACCATGGGGTACGGTCAACCGGTTTGCCGGTAATTGCCGCTATCAAGCGTTGTTTCGGAGTCATTTCATCTTTGCTCATCATTCCAAAACTTCCTCTCCGTTCTGAAATCGGTATTTGTAGCCGGAACCTATCAGTTCGCCCAATGCTTCTGGGCATAATTCATCAAAATGTCCGCGTCGGTTTGGCTCATCCACGGAAAATGGAAATAGAAGATCTTTTTACCGTACTTATTCATCAACTGTTCGGCGCTGCGAATCCAATTCTCCACATTTCCGTCATAAATCTGAACCCATAATCCTTTTCCGGCTGCAGTGACCTGGTCATAGATGGGGTACCATCTGGTACAGGCTCCGTCCGGTTGACCCGCACCACAGGTCCATTGCAAAGCGTCCAGCCCTTCAAGCTCCATAAGGGCAAGCACATGGCGAATCGCATCCGGCCCATCCAGATGATACAGTGCATGATCCAGCCGCTTGACCTGTTTTTGCAATGAGGGCAGAACAAATTGACGGAACTGACCCGGAGAAATCATGGCAGAAAAATCGCACTGTATTTTGGCAATTCTGCCTTTGCCCAGTATCTGAAAGCAGGTATAAGAGGCCACACCGTCCGGATTCTTTACAATATCCAGCACCGTGTCATAGTAACGGAAATACACATCATCGATCTGTTCCACCGCCCTTTGCACAGACTCCGGCGCGTCCATCAAATCAAACAGGGCGTTCTGTGTTCCGCGCATAGCCGCGTAGGTATCCAGATTCTCAATCAGGTCGGGAATATTGATCAAAAAAGCCCCGCCAACCTCTTCTCTCAGTCTTTGCAGCACGGAAAGGTGCCGCTGCCACCAGGCATTCTGCGGGTTGAACTGCAGTTTTGACTGCTGCTCCGCCGAAAAAAGGCAAGGCGAATACCAGACGGTATCCTCGGCAAACTGAGGGATGGCGCCAAGATATACCGCCAGCGATCCCGGGCCGATATCGGCGCTGATGTTGGCGTAGCTATCTGCCAAAAAATAGCAATTTTCGGCAATTTCCCGTGCTCTGGCAATCAGATACTCCGGGTCAAGATATCGGTCGACCGGGTTTGCGGGCGGTTTGACCTGCCATTTCGCATTCTCTTTTATGGCAACCACATCCATCAACGGCAAGCCGCGGTTATTTCGGTTCCACCAGTCCTCAAAACGGTCAACCAACTGACTGTTCCGATTCTGATACATCACGGAGACCCCTCCCTTATATCTTTTTCAATACGGGAATCACATCGATGGGGGCAGGCAGTTCGATCCATTGCCCGCCAGGATACCGGGTGCCGGTGTGGATGCATTGCCATTCTCCTTTAGGTAGGTATACCTTGCGGCTGGCAGCTCCCTGTACCGTGACCGGAGCTACCAAATATTCCGGTCCAAAGAGATACTCATCCTCCACAGACCAACAGACTGTATCCTTCGGATAGGCATAGAAGAGCGGCTGCATGATCGGGCTTCCGTCGGTATGGGCTTTTTCCATCACCTTGCGCAGATACGGGCGCAGGCTCTCCCGCAGGGCGATATATTTCTTACAGATGGCAAATACCTCTTCGCCAAAGCTGTATATTTCATTGTCACCGCCGGATCCATAGATGGTACCAGGTACATCATGACCGCCCTGTCGATTGCCGTGCAGCCGCATGACCGGGCAAAAGCACGCCCACGCGAACCAGCGGCAGAACAGTTCCCGGAAAAGCGGATTTTCTCCCTTACCGCCGTGAAAGCCGCCGATATCTGTGGTCCACCAGGGAATGCCCGCAATACCCATATTAATACCGGCCTTTACCTGCCGGTCAAAGCATTCAAAGCTGGAGATGATATCTCCCGACCAAACCAGCGCGCCGTATTTCGCACTGCCTGCCCAGGCACTTCGACTGAGCAACAGGGGTGCCGGTTCACCGGCGGCCGTCATCCCCTCATAAAACACTTTCAGGTAAAAACGGGGATAGCTGTTGCCCACCTCCATACTGGGGCCGAGCTGATAGCGGTACAAATCAAAATCATAGCTACCGTATTCCGGCTCGGCGACATCCAGCCAGTACAGCCTTGCGCCCTTATCCCAATAATTCTGCTTGATCTGCTGCCAGACAAACTGTCGCGCCTCAGGGTTGGTTGCGTCAAAAAAGCTGACCTTATCCGGCATGTTCATCATATCCGCCACACCGCGTTCTGTCCGCGTCAGCAGACCGTTTTCTGCCATCTGCAGATAGTTTTTACTGTGGATGCTCACCGTCGGCCATACCGAAACCATCAGCCGAATACCCATTTCGGCAAGCTCCCGGCACATACCCTCCGGGTCCGGCCAGTAGGCCGGATCAAATTGAAAATCGCCCTCGCAGGTCCAGTGGAAAAAGTCGCAGACAATCACATCCAAGGGAATGCCCAACTGCCGGTACCTTCTTGCCACCCCCAACAGCTCTTGCTGGCTTGCGTAGCGCAGCTTGCATTGCCAAAAGCCAAGGCCGTATTCCGGCATCATCGGCGGAAGACCGGTCAGCTGCATATATTCCCGGTGTATTTCGGCAGGGGTATCACCGGCAATGACCAGATAATCTATCTGCCCCGTCTTTTGTGCCACCCACTGGGTGTAATTTTTGCCAAAGGCCACCTCACCGATGGCAGGGTTATTCCACAAAAAGCCGTACCCTAAACTGGAAAGATAAAAAGGAACACTGACCTGGGAATTGCGTTGGGCCAGCTCTAAAACACAGCCCTTTAAATCCAGCTCATGCTGCTGGTACTGTCCCATACCGAAGATCTTTTCGTCTGCATTGGCACAAAACCGAACCTCGGTACGAAACAGATTGCTCTGTTCCCCCTTATAAACACGGGGGCCAATGCCTAAAGCCATGCCCACCTCATCGCACAGGCGCCGGGCACATTCCTTCAGCAGGGGCTTACCGTTTTTGCCGGTAAAGCAGATCACCCCGTTCGCATCCATACTTGCCGCTATGCTGCCGTTTGTAAGCCTGGCCACCTGTACCGGGTCAGTGTCGCCGTAGCTTTTGGCTGCATCCGATTCCGCACAAAAAAGCTCTGTCTTGCCGGGGTGGGCATCCTTCGGGTCTAACGCCCAATGCCGTGTGTCAAAGGCAGCATTTTGTGTCGAACGTACCCGTACGCCGTTTTGTCCAAACGCCTCCAGCCAAACCGTTTCACCACCATAGCGATATACGATTTTCCCTTCTTCTGTTTTCAGCATTTTTCTTCCCTCCTGTCGGTAATTTGCTTTTATTTCTCACTCTTTTGATATGTAAAAAAGCAGCCGAAGCTTTCACAGTCTTTCCTGCAGTTTTCACTTTACCTGGGCGATCCACCTATCCAAAAAAGTCATCTGCTCTGCTGTATGAAACCAATGCTCACCGTTTTTCATCACGGTTACACCGGCTCCGCAAGACCCGGCGAACGCTTCCACTGTCTGCCTTGACTGCAGATTATCGTTTTCGCCGTACAGAATTTCCGTCGGAACCGTCCAACTCACCGGGTGCTCTCTGACCCAGGAGAGGTATTCCCACGACAGCACCTCGCCAAACGGCGTGGGTATCCGCTTTTTTTCCCGCAGCTCTGCCTCATCCACCGCTGCCCAAACCATCATGTCGCCAATCAACCGTTCCATCTGGACAACCGGTGAAACAAAGAATGCCTTGCGGATATTTTTTCTGCTGAGGGAACAAAGAGTGAAAAACGCCCCGATGCTATTTGCAATTAGGTCAACACTGTCAAATCGGTTTTGTACCTTATCGAAAAAGGCTGCAAACTCTGTCTCGGCCTCCCACGGCGTTTGCGAGCGATATTCGAAGCCGATGACCGTATCCTCCGGAAAAAGCGGGATGTAGTGTTCTGCTTCTCCGGCGTTTCCACCTTTTCCGTGGATATAGATAACTGCTTTTCTCATTTAGTCTGCTCCTGAGCCTCTCTTTCGATATACTTATACAGGTGGCAGATGTTCAGATCCTCCGGCATGTCCAGACCGTGGGAACCGCAATTACCGTCGATTTCATGGCAGCCGTGATCCATGGCAAACCCCAAAAGCGTGTTATGATTTTTCCAGTTTTCCTTTATCGCATAGTACAAAGAGGCAAAGCATTCCGTGTTGGCACGGGCTTCTGACAGTGCCTCTAACGATTCCGGTCCGGTTTTATGCATAATTGAGTCGTAGTTTCCGTTGTACAGAACAATCATGTCGTACTGATCTTCTTTGATCAGCTCAAAAGCCTTCGCCGTCGCCTGCAGGTAACCGTTATAAAAGTAGTAATCCATCTTACGGTCGTTGAAAATATGTGACATACTGCATTCCGTATCCGCAACAATAGCGCATTTTTTCCCGGCGGCAATCAACATATCAAAGATTGATTGAATGCGGATGACCGGCTTTTCGTATTTCTGTATACCGTGCACCGCCGGCTGCGCACCGGTGTACATGGTGCCAAAGCACACCGGGGTCACAGACGGCATCACGGTCTGCATCGGAATTTCCACATCACAGATATTGACAGCTTCCTTAAAAAGTTGGGGATATTTCCGGTAGATCCACTGGGCAACTGCGTCCGGATTGTACATAAATATTCTGTCTGCCGTTCTGCCCTGCAGATAAGAAAGCAGCTCTTGATTGGGTGCTGCCGCCGTATCCGGGGCGTGAACCCCGAGTGCCCTGCAAAGCGCCGCGCAAAGGGTATCCAGTGATACAGGGTTCAGCTTTTCGTCTTGTGTCAGCATTTTCTAATTCTCCTATCAACAAATGCTTTTTCCGTAATCCTTTATAGCTTTTCCGCAAAAGCCGCCGCGCGGTCAATCCAGCCGGCAGCCGTCGTACCGGTACCGTCACCGAAGCCGTGGTCTGCCTGCTCCGTTTCATCCAGAACGGCCGGTATCCCCTGCTTTCGCAATGCGGCAAACAGCTGCTCGCTGTTTGCCGGATTGACCGTACCGTCATTTTTACCGCAGACAAGATAGCAGGGCGGGTAATCCGAATGCATCAGCAGCATCGGATTGTACTGCCGCGTTTGGACTATCGTATCCTCTTTACCGGTCATAACGGCAAGGCAGTCATACAGCCCTTCGCAGTATTCCGGGATATCCCCGCTGAATAGCCCGTATACCGGGATCATCGCCTTAGGTCGGGGCAAGCCGTACGCCGCATAGCCCTGCGTTAAGGTGCCCCATGCCCCCAGCAAGGTACCCCCGGCAGAAAAGCCGCAAAGGATATACTCCTTATTCAGATGGAATGACTCCCTATCAGAAAGCAAAAAACGCAATGCTGCCGCCATATCCTCCAGCGGACGGGGATAAAGCTGATAGATGCCCACCCGATAGGTCAGACAGAACACCTCATACCCCAGCTCGTTCAGCCGCGCGGCAGTGGGAAACCCCTCGGTAAAATTGCATACCGCAGTGTATCCGCCGCCGGAGCAGATAATGACAAAGGGCTTTTCGTCACTGGGTACCCCGACGGTATTGGAAAAGTAGATCAGACTGACATCCTTTTTATCCGGTTCAGCCGCCACCTCCTGTTCGCTATACACCGAATACCGGCATCTGCCCTTTTCTGCCTGTTGTACCAGACGGTTTAAGCCCTTCAGCGCCCCGGTAATGTTCCATCCGTTTGCCCGCAGCTGTTCAAACGGGGTATCCTCCAGCTGCAGATTAGGCTCCATTCCCCAATAAAAAATATGCTTTTCCACCTCGGCGAGCTGAGGGCACTGCCTGAACTGCGCTATGGTCATTTTTTCACTGATTTTCATCCAATCATCCTTTCTTTGCTGATTGCAAAGCATACAACCCTTACCGTGTAATATTCTGAATCCACTTGTAGCTTCTGTAGTAGCGCAGTACAAAAGGCACTTTCCAAAATTCATCCAGGCAAAGGACAAAATAGACCCACATGGGCGGCAATTTCAGCCAAAAGGCACAGATAAAACCCAGCGGAACACTGACCAGCCACATATCAATAAAATCGCACACCATACCCCAACGGGTGTTGCCGCCGGAACGCAAAAGGCCGGCAATGATCAGGGTGTTCATAATCTGTCCGATGATATAGTAGGAATTGATAATCAACATCTTATCCAGATAACCGGCAGCAGTTTCGGAAAGAGTAAAGAAACCGATCACATAATGACGGCTGAATAAAATAATCAGCCCGGTTATGATGCCAATACCCAGAGAGATCAAGCAGAAGAGATTGCCCTCGTCTTTTGCCCTCCGGTACTCTTTCCTGCCGATTTCTATCCCCACCATGACCGCCGCGCCGCTGCCGAGGGCATAGGCAAGCACTGTGAACAGATCGCGCACCGTGGTTGCCACCGAGTTCGCCGCAACGATATCCGAGCTGAGATGCCCCATAATAATGGAGTAGGTAGAAAAGGCTAAGGTCCAGCAGCTGTCATTGATCAATGCCGGCATAGCATACTTTACAAAATCCCGAAAAAGCTCTGCGTGATGTTCCAGAAACAACCGGGGTTTTATCTTGAAAAGCTTTCCCTTGGAAGCATCCACAACACACAAGACACTTTCTGTCATGCGGGATACCGTGGTCGCCAGCGCAACGCCGACCACCCCCAGCCTGGGCGCGCCCAAAAGTCCAAAGATAAACACGGCGTTCAGGATAACATTGACAATCAGCGCGCAGGAGGTGATGACCGTCGAAGAAAAGGCACGCTCCACACTGCGCAGCATGCTTTCGTACGAGTTGGAAATGCCCCAAAAAAGATAAGACCAGGCGGCAACCCGCAGATATTGAGCACCCAGCGCAATCAAAACCGGATCGTCGGTGTATATCTTCATCAGAACATCCGGTACTAACAGGCAGCCTAACGAAATCACTGCCGTGACTGCTGTGATAATTTTCATGGCAATGCCGGTCACGATCTGAACAGAATCCGTATCCCCTTTGCCCCAATACTGCGCTGCAAGGATCGTGATGCCGGAATTTAGCCCGAACAAAATACCGAACAGCAAAAACGCAAACTGATTTGCCAGAGACACTGCCGAAAGCTCATTTTGCCCCACATACCCCAGCATGATAATATCCGCCGAGTTGACGGCTGTAGATAGCAGGTTCTGAATTGCAATAGGGATAACCAGTGTTAACAACGTGGTCCAAAACTGTTTGCTTTTTGCGATTTCCTTCATATTCTATTCCTTTCAAAAGGCAGACCGTACCCCTGCTTTTGCTGCCCCGGATATCTCTTTATGCTGCGAATATGATAACATTTTTCATGTATAATAACAACTAAAAAAACTCCGGCATGGTATTTTTTCGGAGTTTTTTAGGCAGTGTTCAATTTTTTGTGAACCAGAGACCGATTATTCTGCCGGACAACGGGCAACACCGGTCTCACGGGCAGCCTGCGCCACCGCTGCGGCAACCGCCTTGCCTACCCGGGGATCAAACGCTTTCGGTATGATATTCTCTCTGCTCAGCTCCTGATCCGGGATCAAACCGGCAAGCGCCCTTGCGGCAGCAAGCTTCATCTCCTCGTTGATATCCGCGGCACGCACATCAAAAGCGCCCCGGAACACGCCCGGAAACGCCAGGACATTATTGACCTGGTTGGGATAATCACTGCGGCCGGTGGCAATAATGGCAGCGCCCGCCTCCTTGGCGTCCTCGGGGGAAATTTCGGGGGTAGGATTGGCGCAGGCAAAAATAATGGGATCCTTTGCCATGGAACGCACCATATCCTTTGTGACGATATTGGGTGCGGAAAGACCTATCAGCACATCTGCCCCGACCATAGCGTCAGCCAGCCTGCCGGTCAGGTTACTCTGATTGGTTTTTTCGCTAAGCTCCTGCTGCATCCAGTCCATATTGGGGCGGCCGCGGTAGACAATGCCGCCGATATCACACATAGTGATATCCGTAAAGCCGCTGATCAACAGCAGTAGGGCTACGGCGGTTGCTGCTGCGCCGCAGCCGGAAATGACGATCTTGACCTTTTCCTTTTGCTTTTTAATCACCTTTAACGCATTGGTGAGCGCTGCCAGCACGATAATTGCCGTGCCATGCTGATCATCGTGAAAAATCGGAATATCACATTTTTCCTTCAGCTTGCGCTCAATTTCAAAACAGCGAGGCGCGGAGATATCCTCCAGGTTTATCCCGCCAAAGCTGCCGGAAAGGTTGTATACGGTCTGCACAAACTCATCCACATTCTGGGTTCTGACGCAAAGCGGAAAGGCGTCTACGCCGCCGAAAGCCTTAAACAAAACACATTTGCCCTCCATCACCGGCATGCCCGCCTCCGGGCCGATATTGCCCAGCCCCAGTACGGCGCTGCCATCGGTAATGACCGCACACAGGTTGTGACGAAGGGTGTACCGATAGCTGTTGGACAGATCCTTTTGTATTTCCAGACAGGGCTGCGCCACCCCGGGGGTATAGGCAAGAGAAAGCTCCTCCTTGGTGGAAACCGGAACGGTGGGTCGAATCTCCAGCTTGCCCTGCCATTCGCCGTGCAGACGCAGTGATTCTTTGGCGTAATCCATTGGCTTATCTCCTTGTTTTTCTTTACATGAAAGACGGGCCTGTACCGGGCGGAATGTGATGTCACGCCGCCGGTACAGGCTCCGAATCGGATTTGTTATTTTTTCAGCTGCTCTTTGACATAACTAAGCTGTGACGCAACCGACGCCGGGCCGGTACCGCCCTCAGAAATACGGCGACTGACACAGTTTTCCAGATTCACGGCGTCATACACATCCCCGTCAAACCGGTCGCTATGCTTGAGGTACTCCTCCAGCGGATAATTTTCCAACACAAGGCCCTTATCCATACAGTCCGCCACAATACTGCCCGCCAGCTTATATGCCGTACGGAACGGCACGCCTTTGCGGGTGAGATAATCAGCAAGATCTGTGGCATTAATAAAGCCCTGCTGCGCTGCCTTTTTCATATTTTCAGGCAGCGGTTTCATAGTTTCGAGCATAGGTGCCATGATCTGCAGACACATTTTCACCGTGTCTACCGCATCAAAGATAGCCTCCTTATCCTCTTGCATATCCTTGTTATAGGCAAGGGGCAGGCCCTTCAGGGCGGTCAACAGAGCCATCAGGTCTCCGTACACCCGGCCGGTCTTACCCCGCACCAGCTCCGCCATATCGGAGTTCTTTTTCTGTGGCATAATGGAGGAGCCTGTGGTAAAGGCATCGTCAATACGGACAAACCGGAACTCCAGGCTGGACCAGAGGATCAGCTCCTCTGCCAACCGGGACAGGTGCATCATCTCGATGGAAAAGACACTCATCAGCTCTAAGCAAAAATCCCGATCAGAAACACCGTCAATGCTGTTTAAACAGATACCATCAAAGCCCAGGGCCGCGGCCTCGCTGCGGCGGTCGGTGGGGTAGGTGGTGCCTGCCAAAGCACAGCTGCCGATGGGTGAAAAGTTCATACGCACCATGGCATCCCTGATGCGGGCATCATCCCTAAGCAGCATCATGGCATAGGCAAGCAGGTGATGACCAAACAAAATGGGTTGGGCCCGTTGCAGATGGGTATAGCCGGGCACAATATAGCCTTGTCCCGCCTCGGCCTGACCGGCCAGCGCCTTGATAACCGCCTTGGTCAGCTGGCGAATTTCCCCTGCTTCACTGCGCAGATACATCCGCAGATCCAACGCCACCTGGTCATTGCGGCTACGGGCCGTGTGCAGCTTTTTGCCCGGCTCGCCGATCCGTTCGGTGAGAATCTCCTCCACAAACATATGAATATCCTCACATGGGCGGTCAAAGGTCAATTTACCGCTGTCCAGATCCTCCAAAATGGATTGCAGCCCAGCAATGATCTGTTGACTCTCCATGTGAGTGATAATATCGCAGTCAGCAAGCATAGCCGCGTGAGCCATGCTGCCCTGAATGTCCTGACGGTACATTCTCCAGTCAAAATGCAGCGAGGAATTAAAGTCGTCCGCAAGCTTACTAGTCTGTCCGGAGGTAACCCCGGCCCACATCTTTGCCATAGTCTTGCCCTTTCTTTGCCGAAAATGCGCCTTGCTTCGGTTATTACAGCTTACCCAGCTCTCGGTAAGCCTCTACCTTGGTGGGCAGACCCCAGCAGTTGATAAAGCCGGCAGCCTGTGCCTGGTCATAATCGCTTTCACCAAAGGTGACCAGATTTTCAGAGTACAGAGAATAGGGAGATTCGATACCGGCGTTGATCATATTGCCCTTGTACAGCTTGATCTTTACAGTACCGGTGACATGCTTGTTTGCCTCGTTGGCAAAGGCAGTCAGAGCCTCCTGCAGCGGGGTATACCATTTGCCGTTGTAAATCATATCCGCGTAATCGACAGCCAGCTTCTGCTTTAAATGCATGGTTTCCTTATCCACGGTCAGCATCTCCAGCTGCTCATGAGCAAAATACAGGATGGTGCCGCCGGGAGTCTCGTAAATACCGTGATCCTTCATACCGATCAGACGGTTTTCCACAATATCCAAAATACCGATGCCGTTGGCGCCGCCCAGCTCGTTCAGCTTGGCAATAATAGCAGCGGGCTTCATCTTTTCGCCGTTCACGGCAACCGGGGTACCGGCCTCAAAATCAACAGAGACCAATGTGGGCACATCCGGAGCAGTGTAGGGGGAAACGCTCATCTCCAGAAAATCCTTTTTATCCAGATTGGGCTCATTGGCAGGATTCTCCAGATCCAGACCCTCATGGCTCAGATGCCACAGGTTTTTATCCTTGGAATAGTTGGTCTCGCGAGAAATTTTCAGCGGCACATGGTGTGCTTCGGCGTAGTCAATCTCCTCCTCACGGGATTTGATGTTCCACTCCCGCCAGGGGGCGATAATCTTCATATCCGGAGCAAAACGTTTGATGGCCAGCTCAAACCGGACCTGGTCGTTACCCTTACCGGTGCAACCGTGGGCAATGGCGTCAGCGCCCTCAGCCAAAGCGATTTCTGCCAACTTCTTACCGATAATCGGACGGGCAAAAGCGGTGCCCAGCAGATATTTCTCATACTTGGCATCCATTTTCAAGCTGGGGATAATGATATCCTCCACCATCTCATCGGTCAGATCGGCCACAATCAGCTTGGAAGCTCCGGTCTTGATTGCCTTTTCCTCCAGGCCGTCCAGCTCATCTGCCTGGCCCACATTTCCCACAACGGCAATAATCTCGGGGTCGTTGTAATTCTCCTTCAGCCAGGGGATGATAATAGAGGTATCCAGACCGCCGGAATAAGCCAAAACGATTTTTTTGATGTTGCTCTTATCCATGATAATTCTCCTTATAAAAAAGTTTTAATTATTGAATTAAAGTACTTTGGAAAGAAAATCCTGCAGACGGGGGGACACCGGGTGAGAAAACAGCTCTTCAGGCGTGCTTTGCTCCTTTACCAACCCCTCATCGATAAACAAAACCCGGTTGGCAACCTCCCGTGCAAAGCCCATCTCGTGGGTGACGATTACCATGGTCATCCCCTCGTTGGCAAGCTCCCGGATCAACTGCAGCACCTCGCCCACCATCTCCGGGTCCAGAGCGGAGGTGGGTTCATCAAACAGCATCACATCCGGGTTCATTGCCAGCGCGCGGATAATGGCTACCCGCTGCTTTTGTCCGCCGGACAGCATTGCCGGATAGGTATCCGCCTTATCCAACAGCCCGATACGGGTCAGCAACTCCGTTGCCTTGACATCGGCCTGCTCCTGGGTCATCAGCTTCAGATGGACAGGGGCAAAGGTGATGTTCTGACGGATGGTAAAATGGGGAAAAAGATTAAAATGCTGAAAGACCATGCCCATCTTCTGCCGAAGCTTATCGATGTCGGCATCTTTGTCCAGAATATTCTGACCCTCAAACAGAATCTCACCGGAATCCGGTTGTTCCAACAGGTTGAGGCAACGCAAAAAGGTGCTTTTACCGGAACCGGACGGTCCGATCACTGCCACCCGTTCCCCTTTTTCTATGGTTTCGCTGATTCCTCTCAGCACCTCGTTTTCGCCAAAGCTTTTGTGCAGATTCTTAACCTCGATCACTGCGTGCCAGCCTCCTCTCCATCCTTTTCTGCAAACGTGTCAAAACCAAAACTACCACCAGGTAAATCACTGCCGCAATGTACAACGGGGAGGAGATGAAATAAGTTCCCTTAATGGCAGAAGCTACCTTTGTGATATCACGTACCGCAATGTAGCCGGCAACGGAGGTTTCCTTTACCAGTGCGATAAACTCGTTGAACAAAGCCGGCAGAACATTTTTGACCGCCTGCGGCAGCACTATGCGGAACATCGTTGTGGTTTCCGACAAACCCAGTGAACGACCGGCCTCAGTTTGTCCACCGTCCACCGAATTGATGCCGCTGCGGAAAATTTCCGCAATATATGCGCCGGAGTTGATGCCGAAACCCAGCATACAGGCGGTCGTACCCTTTGTCCACACTGTCAAACTGTAAATAATGAGCAGCTGCAACACCATTGGCGTACCACGAATTACCGTGGTATACACATCACATAAGCCTGCGATCACACGCCCCAGCACATTGGCGTTTTTCCGTGTGCCATAATACCGGCCCAGCGCCACAAGCACGCCGATGACGATACCCATCAGACACGCCACCGCTGCCAGCAGCAGCGTAACACCCGTGCCCTCCAGATATAATTTCCACCGATCGTCCATGATCAATCCACGGTAAAAGTCGTCTAAAACAATTTGAATCCAACTGTTTTGCGCCATGCGTATACTCCTTATATCAGCACTCGAACAGCCGAAAAACAATTTCGACTGTTCGAGCTGTTATCTTAATTTGTCCGGTGTATTGATCAGAGTTCGAAGTTCTCCATGTGTTTATCGAAGGAAGCTTCCAAAGAGCCGTCCTCCATAGCCTTCTCCAACACCTCATTCACTACAGCGAGCAGATCCTCATGACCCTTCGCAACGCCCATCGCGGTGTCCTCGGCGCTCAGCAGCTCGTCCATCAGCTCGATCTCAGGGCTGTTAGCGGTCATGTACTCGGCGGGCAACATATCCACAATTGCACAATCGGCGTTGCCGCTCTTGACGGCGTTGCCTGCATCAATGGCGCTCTTGAAAGAAAGGATCTCAGCGTTCTTGTAGTTTTCCTGTGCGTAGATGTCAGCGGTGGTGGCCTCCTGCACAGCTATCTTCTTACCGTCCAGATCGTCAAATGTCTTGATGTCGGTGCCGACGGGAACAATGACCTTCAAGCCCATGGAGATGTAAATGGTGGAGAAATCAATGATCTCGGCACGGTCAGGTCTTGCGGTCATACCGGCTGCGACCAGGTCGCCCTTGCCGTTCTTCAGAGAGTCGATCAGCAGATCAAAATCCATATCCACGATTTCCATCTCTACGCCGATTGCGTCAGCAACCTTCTGTGCCAGCTCTAAATCCACGCCAACCACATTGCCCTGCGCATCAATGTACTCAAAGGGAGGGAAGGACGCGTTGGTCATTACGACCAGCTTGCCTTTTTCCTTGATCGCGTCAATGGTGGGGGTAGCGGAATCTCCGGCGGAAGCCTTGCCGCACGCTACCAAAGACATCGCCATAACTAGTGCCAAAACAAGAGCCAAAATCTTTTTCATGATAAATCCTCCTCAACAATCATTCGGTTTGTTGTTTTCGATGACACTATCATACACGCATATTCATTCATTGTCAATGCATTTTATTCGTTTTTTGCAAGGTTTTACGTTTTTTCTATTCCGCACCTTTTTGGGCTCTTTTTTTTGTGTATTTTATACAATTATCATTTCGATACTTGCATTTTATGCGCCATTGTTGTAATATATAGAATATTATAAAGAAAACAGACTTGTCATTGTACTGATTGAAAGGATGGCGAACGGTGTGTCTCTGGCTTGTTACAATTCCTATTTGGAAATAAATATGCATACTTTTTGTGAAAATATTCATTCTATCCGTTCCGTTTTGCCGGGCCGAACGCAGCTGATACCTGTCTTGAAGGGCAACGCCTACGGCCTTGGAGCGGTAAAGCTTGCTTTGGCCCTTTCCGCAATGAAAGAGATTAAGACCTTTGCGGTGGCACAAATTGGTGAGGCATTACAACTTCGTCAAGCAGGAATTGCCCAGGACATCCTGGTTTTGGGCGCGTTTCCCCTGGTTCAGATGCCCCTCGCCGTGGAAAACAACCTGCTGCTGACCGTTTTCGACAGCACAACTGCCCGGGCAATTGAGCAGGAGGCTGCCCGCTGGGGCTGCACTGTTGGGGTACACATTAAAATTGAGACCGGCCTAAACCGAATCGGCGTTAAACCGGGCGAGCCCCTTGCCGCGCTGCTGCGAACCCTGGGTACGCTTACACATATTACCGTAAAAGGATGCTTTACCCATTTTGTGGACGGCGAGCGTCCCGACTCGCCCATTGCCCTGCAGCAGTTTGCCTTATATGAAAAGGCGGTTTCTCAAATCCGCAAAGCCGGGTTTCAGCTTCCGCTGTGTCATATTTGCAACAGCGGAGCTTCGGAATGGTTTGACGAAGCCATGCTGGACGGGGTCAGAATCGGGCGCCGCCTTTACATGGATAGCCGGGATAATCCCCTTGCGCCGGGCAAGCCGGGCGCAATCAAGGAGGTTGCTTCCTGGCGCGCCAGTATTGTCAATCTTCATGATGTATCAACAGGCGAAACGGTGGGGTACGACGGATGTTTTGTCGCAAAGCGGCCCACCACGGTAGCCACCATCTGTGTCGGCTACGGAGACGGTCTATGCACAGATTTTGTCCGGGCTGGCAGCCCCTGCCTTGTCAACGGTCAGCTGGCGCGTTACATCGGTATCTGTATGGATCAAAGCTTTTTGGATGTCACCGGGATGGATTGTCAGATAGGCGACGAGGTCACGATTTTCGGTTACAGTTCTGACGGTTATTATCTCTCGGCACAGGCTTTGGCAAAAACCGTCGGTCACGAGGGCGTTTTCTTTACAGACTGCGCAGGTGAGCGGGTCGAACGCCGATACATCAACGAGGAATAAACGGAGGCTTCAGATATGACTACCAACACGGATTATCGGACAGAGTATGATTCCCTGGGAGAGGTACAGGTACCCGCAGCGCGCTATTGGGGGGCACAGACTCAGCGCAGCTTGGAGAATTTTCCCATCGGGTCGCAAAAGATGCCTGGGGAGATTATTACCTCCTTTGCGATACTGAAAAAAGCATCCGCAAAGGCAAACGAAAAACTGGGGAAGCTGGACGCCGAACGGGCAGAGCTGATTTGCCGTGTCTGCGATGAAATCTTGAACGGGCAGCTGGCAGAGGAATTTCCCCTTTCGGTCTGGCAGACCGGCAGCGGCACACAGTCCAATATGAATGTCAATGAGGTGATTGCCAACCGGGGAAATGAGCTGGCAGGACAGCCCCTGCTGCATCCAAACGATACCGTCAATATGTCGCAGAGCAGTAACGATACTTTTCCCACTGCCATGCATATCGCCGCCTATACCGCTGTGCATCAAAAGCTGCTGCCTGCCTTAAACCGGATGATTGCCGCCTGCCGCGCTCTGGAGGAGCAAAACCGCGACATCATCAAGGTCGGTCGCACCCATCTGCAGGACGCGACACCCATCCGTTTTTGCCAGGAGATTTCCGGTTGGCGTGGCATGCTGGAAAACAGTCTCAGCCAGATTACCGCCGGCTGCGAGGGGCTGCGGTATCTTGCGCTGGGCGGAACCGCCGTCGGCACCGGCATCAATGCCCCGGCACAATTCGGGGAGGCATCTGCCGCCGAAATCAGCCTGCTCACCGGTTATCCCTTTGTCACCTCTCCCAATAAATTCCACGCCCTGACTGCAAAGGACGATTTGGCTTTTTCTCACGGGGCGCTGAAAGCATTGGCAGCCAATATGCTGAAAATCGCAAACGATGTGCGGATGCTTGCCAGCGGTCCGCGGTGCGGTCTGGGTGAGATCACCATACCCGAAAACGAACCTGGCTCCTCCATTATGCCAGGCAAGGTCAACCCCACCCAGTGCGAATCGGTGACCATGGTTGCCGTACAGGTCATGGGCAATGACGCCACCGTAGGCTTTGCCGCCTCCCAGGGCAATTTTCAGATGAATGTGTTTATGCCGGTCATCATCTATAACTATCTGGAGTCGGTGCAACTGTTAAGCGACTCCCTGAATTCCTTCTGTAATCGCTGTTTTTCCGGCATCCGCGCCAACCGGGAGGTCATGCGCAGTAAGCTGGAGTCCTCTTTAATGCTGGGAACCTGTTTAAGCCCGATCATCGGGTACGAGAATGTTGCCCGGGTTGCCCGCAAGGCGTATCTGGAGAATCTCACTCTGAAAGAGGCCGCAGTCCAATCCGGTCTTTTGTCCGCTGAGGAATTTGACGCGGTAGTACAACCGGAAAAAATGGTTTGATTTTTAACACGCCGGAGAACGCGCCCCAGTAAAAACACACGGTACCGGAACTATCCCCCCGGTACCGTGTTCTTTATGCGTCATTGCGAATCCGCACTGCCGTGCAGCCCAAAGCTTACAGAATACTGTCCTTCTCTATCTTCATGATTCCCAGTCGGTTCAGGCAACAGCCGCTATCCGGTATACCGCCCCTGCAATAGGCTATCAGCAAGCAGTTATCCCGGGTGACAAACACTGCCGGGTAGCAATATCCGCGGGCGGGGTCATCCTCAATCAGGTTGACCGGACCCCAGCTGCGGCCGAAATCAGTAGATTTTTGCAGAGCAAACGGCGTGCGGTCGCCTGCGCCGTATGTGTTTACCCAACTGTTGGCGTGGGGCACCGGGTTGTATACAGCATACAACGTATCTTCATCCTTTATGACCTGCATAGGCGAGCAGGGAGAGGTAAAATCCGACGGCTCCGGCGGGGTAAAGGTTTGCAAACCGTCCAGTGAGAAGCACTGATACTGCCGCCCCAGCGCCGTGCGTGCCCACATCCAATAATACCCGCCGGGCATCTCCATCAGACCCGGCTCCTGCAGGCCCACATTCATATTTGCCCGTACCGAAAGCTCCGCCTGCGCAGGCAGCCGGTCAAAGCTTGCGCCGTCATCCTCCGAGACCAATACCATCGCCCGGCCTTCTTCAAGAACGAAGCTGGCATAACTGCCGTCAGGCGCCGAGGGGCCCGTGCGATGACAGGCAGTGGGCACGACAATGCGCCCGTCTTTCAGCCGGATGAAGCGGTCGTTATTAATCACATAGTAAGAGGGCAAAAAACAACTTTGGCAGCGAGATGCTGTAAAGTGCACGCCGTCAGAAGAAATCAATCTGCCGATATTGCTGGTATTATCCTTTTCCTTGATTACAAAGAAAAAGCAAAGACCGCCATCCTTCAAATACAGACCGGAAACACTCATAATATTTTCTACACCGAACTGCTGCGCCCTGGCAAGCACCACCGGCTCACTCCAGGTTTCACCCTCGTCCGAGCTGCGGATCATCGCAATATCGCAGGGGGCGTCATCTATCCAGTCACTTTTGCTGAACCGGCTATAGGCAAACAAAATATCACCATTCGGTGCCCGCAAAAAAGAGCCCTCACTGTTACGCCCGTTTTCTTTTGTAGGTATCTTGTCAAAAACCAGTTTTTCTTTCATAACTTCTTTCCTCTTCTTTCCTTTTTTCGGCACAAAGTGTTTTTTGTGCCGTTTGCTACATTATAGCGAAAAACCGGCACCGTTTCAAGGACAATTTCCGCTTTTTTCTAATACCGAAGCTTCATGCAAAAGTAATCGAGTAGGAGGAGCTGACTTGTAAGCCGCTCCGACCTCTCACACCACCGCGCGTACCGTTCGGCACACGGCGGTTTCCAAGTTTACGCTATTACTTCAAGGTAGTAGTCGAGAAGAAATGTATATCCGGCTTTCTTTAATAACTCTTTAGAGATTGCCAGCTTTACTATCGGGCTATCGGCGCTTCGCCTGTAACCTTTTCTCGTGTTCGCCATGATTCCTGCGTTTCGTTCGGGCACTCCAACCTTTCGCAGGTTGCGGTGTCTGTTCTTTATCGTTTTCCAACTTTTCCAAGTTCTCTCATTTTCTCGTTCTCCTTTGGTATTCATACCCGGCGAACCGAATTCGGACGGTTAGTTCCATCCAGTATGGATTGCACAAATTCCTCCCGGCGCTTTCTCAAATATTCCGGTAACTCTTTTACATCTTATCTACACCGCCAGCCCCTTTCTTCCGCCGTATCTTCGTAAAGGCATTGTTCAGATTGTCAAGGGTTGTGATTCGCTCAAGCATCTCCATACTTTCTATCCGTCAGTTCGGAGATTTGTCTACACCTTCCTTCAAATTCTGTCTCACGACAAACACCCTTGGTGTTCGGCTATACCCTTCCCACTACCGGGCGAATTCGGGACTTTCACCCGATAAACTTTACCCATGCCGGGCACACAAAAAAAGAAATCCCCTTCGCAGGCACATGCGAAAGGGATTTCATAATACCGGACTGAAATGTCAGCCAAATCAAGGTGGAGAAAAAAGCAAAACCCACAATGATACAACCCTCGGCAACCCCCGAGCGATATTGAAAAAAGCAAGAAATCAAAAAAGCTTACTAATCATACGAAGCTTTCATTATTGTCAGTATATCATACAGGTGTTGCCAAAATGACTACAAAGACATCTTTCATAAAGATTTTTTCAAAAAAACTTATATTCCCAAGCATAAAATAATGGCAAGTTGAAAAAACAATCCAAACAGTTCCGCCACAAGCGTGCCGACACCTGTGCCGAATATACCGAGCACCGGAATAAGTAGTACACTTAGGGCTATATTGATCGCTGCATTGGTCAGGATGCAAAAAGCATAGGTCTTATCATGGCTGTGGGGTATCAGATGCTGGATCCGAATCAGTTCTCCGATACCTACAATCAACGGAATAGAACTGGTAGCCATCATAACCGTGCCGGACTGAGCAAAGCTTTCACCGTATTAAACTACTGCACGTTCCTCCGACAAAACTTGAAATCGGGTAATTGTTATGCTATACTTACAACAGTAGTGAGTGTTTTTTTGTAAGAATTGAAGGTTGCAATCAGCCGTCTGTTTTCAGAAGAAAATCAAACCGGGTGAATATTATGCACAAAGTATCCTATATCAGTGAATATGATATAGGCAGTCATGCCGACGGTGTAGCTGCAAAAATTGCACTTCAGATGCATGCCTTTGCAAAAAGAGGACTTCTGACAGAGCATGTTCGGTGTCCGGACGCATTTGCCTCCAAAACATGGGGAAAGATTCTGTCGCAGCTCCCCTTCTTTCCCGCATTTCAAGATTACCGGACAATGGAAATCCCGAAAGCGGATTTTCTCTATGTGAGAAAACCCATTGTGGCAGACAGATACTTTGTCGCCTTTTTAAAAAAGGCGAGGCGAGCTGGGATAAAAAAGATTGTTTTGGAGCTGCCGGTCTATCCCTATGACGGGCAGATACTGCACACATGGTATAAAGCGCCAATTCTGTTAAAGGATATCTGTAACCGAAAAAAGCTGAGAAAATATGTGGATTTGATCGCAACCTACACATTTGATACACAAATTTTCGGAATTTCCGCGGCGCATATCGAAAACGCGTTGGATTTTTCTGCTATTTCAGAAAGAATTCCCTCACAAAAGGAAAACCGAATTGATCTGCTGGCTGTATCCAGTATGGCATACTGGCACGGCTATGACCGGATAATCAGGGGGTTAAAGGAATACTATTCCCGAACGCAGTCCGTACCGGTATACCTGCATCTGGTCGGTGACGGACCGGCTGCCGCTGAGTATAAAAAACTGATTACACAACTTGACCTGTGGAATTATGTCTTTTATTACGGGCTGAAGAGTGGAAACGAGCTGGATGACATTTACAATATGTGCGACATCGGTATCTGCACCTTGGCCTGCCACCGCAAAAAAATGTATCTGACCAGCGAGCTGAAATCCCGGGAATATGCCGCCAAGAGTCTGCCAATGGTGGGCTCCTGCGATATCAGCTGCTTTTTGGAAAACGAGTGTGATTTTTTTTGCAAGGTGACTGCGGATGAGACCGCCGTGGATATCGGCAGTATCGTCAGCTGGTATCAGACATTGCTTATACGGTACGGCGGGGTAAAAAAGCTGTCCGACTTTATTCGGGAATACGGAAACAGGCACTGCGATATCTACCAATGCATGACCCCGGTCACGAATTTCTTTTGGGAACAGAGGGGAGGTTGAACGACATCGATCCGTACTTTGTTCATGAGAGCAGTTATATCGACGAGGATGTCAAAATCGGTTCCGGCACAAAAATATGGTGCTTTTGTCATATTCAGAAGGGAGCTATTATCGGCAGCAACTGCGTGTTGGGGCAGAATGTCAATATTTCCAACCGGGTTACCGTTGGCAACCGGGTCAAAATTCAGAATAACGTCAGTGTGTATGAGGGTGTGGAAATCGAGGACGATGTTTTTTTAGGGCCGTCCTGCGTATTTACAAACGATTTAACCCCCCGGACAGCCTATCCGAAAGGTTCTGAGAACTACCGCAAGACCCTTGTAAAGCGCGGCGCGACAGTCGGAGCCAATGCAACCGTACTCTGCGGAAATACAATTGGAAGCTATGCCTTGATTGGCGCCGGCGCTGTTGTAACAGGGGATGTGCTTGACTATGCGGTAATGACCGGTGTTCCTGCAAAGCAGACCGGTTGGGTCTGTGTCTGCGGCAATCTGCTAAAACACGGATTTGTCTGCGACTGTTGCTCCCGGAAGTATCATTTAAAAGCTCATCGGCTGATTTGTATAGAGGAGTAGGATGTGCATTCATCAGAGAACAGCGCAGTAAACTATATTGTCCGCTTTTGGTGCGGTGAAAATGCAAACCGTGTAAAATATGTCTCTGCACCTCCGGAAAAGACTGAAAAAGCTGTCTATATTTTGCGCTCGGCATTTTTTGATGAAGGGGTCTACGGTACTGCGGACAGCATTCCCTCGGTTCCGCTGAAAATGCTGAACGGTATTCCTATCCTTTTTGGAAATCCCACAGTGGAGTTCCGGCGTAGCTGCGTTGTCATTCAAGCCGATCTCATTGCTTCTGCCTATTTTTTGATTTCCAGATACGAAGAATACATACGTCCGGACACTGTCGACCGGTACGGACGTTTTCCGGGAAGAGAATCTCTTCCGTTCAAGGGTGGCTTTGTCGAAAGACCTGTTGTTGATGAGTACGGAATATTGATTAACCGTTTTCTGAAACAACTGGGATACCCGGTCGAACCCGTCGGAAAGGGTGAGATTTATCTGACCCACGATATAGACACGCCATGGAAACAATTTACTTTTTTCAGCGCCTGTAAACGGGTTGCCGCGGATTTTTTCCGCAACGGAAAGCTGAAGTTCTATCCCTTTCGGGTTAAAAAAGGTGATATAGAAAAAGACCCGCTGTATACCTTTCCACAGCTTATCCGGGCAGACGGTAAACTACCGGAAGCCAAGGTAATCTATTTTATTAAGGGAAACGGTCACAAAAGGCCGGAGGACGCGAAACCTTACATCAACTCTCCGCTTTTTTCAAAACTGTTGAGCTTACTGCTCGACAGCGGCGCCCGGGTCGGATATCATATCAGTTACCGGGCTGGCTGCGACCCGCGACTGATTCCCGACGAATTGGCGCAGGTGGAAAAGGTGTGCGGAGTAAAGATCACACAGGCAAGGAATCACTATCTGGCAAGCAAAAGACCGGCGGATTTTCTTGCACTGTTGAACGCCGGAGTTCGGGAGGATTTCACAATGGGCTATGCGGATGTTCCCGGGTTTCGCTTGGGGACCTCCAAAAGTATCCGCTGGATCAATCCCCAAAACAGAGAGCTAACCGACCTGCTTTTACATCCTCTGCTTATTATGGATGTCACCCTGACCGGCGGAAAATATCTCCGTTTGGACCGCAATGAGATGATTAAGCTGGGTGATACCGTGCTTGGCAACGCGCTTGCCGTTGGCGGGGATATCTGCCTGCTATGGCACAACAACGATTTTCAGATGAGCGCAGGTAACCTGAAGTGGATGCTATACGCTCACTTTCTTACAACAGTTAGGGAAAACAGCAATGCATCAGACAAAAAGATATGATTTTGTAACTGCCAAAAAAAGGTGGCGCGAAATCTGCAATGATTCTTCTGTTTATATGCCGATCTACCACAAAGACTGGTACTGGGATGCATGTTGCAGCTCCGCGGATGATTGGAGTGTCATAGTGTACGAAGATGAGAACGCAGTTGCAGGTTTTCCTTTTCTGCGTTTCAAGAAGCTTTGCCTATGGCGGATAGAAACCCCCTGGGCTGTATCCCGTGGCGGCCCCTGGATCATATATAAAACAGATCACCTGTCTGAGGATACAAAGCTGGCTTTAAACGAACATATCCATCAGTATATAATTGATATTCTTCCGCCGTTTGATCACTTTTTTATCAAGTGGTCTCCCGATTTGCAGATTGGTATATCCTTTCCGGCCAACGGTTTTCGGCTAAACACCTTCTGTAACCATTATCTTGAAAGCATAAGCAGAGAAGACTGTTATCACTCTTTATCTGCCTCTCGCCGTCTGCGGGTAAAGAAGGGAGAAAAAGACTATCAAATCGAAGTCAACAATATTGGCGTAGATGCTATTTGTGACTTCTTTTTTCGCAATTTCGCAAATGAAAATAAACTGCCACTGTATCAAAGATCTCAGATGAAACAGCTGCTGGAGGCGTTATTTGCAACAGACGCCCTAAGAGCGGTATGCGCCTACAATAACGACGAATTACAGGCTATATCCCTGTTTTTAGTAGATGAACGGTCCGTATATCACCAATTTTGTTCCCACCGAAGGGAGTGCAAAAACGGTGATTCCCTAATCGTATATAAAGAAATAGAATATACCATGAGTACCGGAAGGAAATTCGATTTTGAGGGAAGCGTCCTTCCAGGGGTGGCTGCTTTCAATCAGAGCTTTGGTGCGAAACAGGAAACGGTGATTGCACTGGAAAAAATGAGTACAAAGTTTTGTGTTTTTAACAAAATAAAAAAGCTGATAAACCCGTGACCTGCATCTTCTGCCTTTTCAAAGGGCCTGTCAATTATTTCTCACAGTAGGGAGTCGCTGAATTCTATGAAATACGCCTTGATTGGCTGCGGAAGAATTGCTGTTAAGCATTTACAGGCAGCTATGGACAACAAGCTGGATATTGTCGCATTGTGCGATATCAACGCGGAACAAACCGCATCGCTACTGAAGACGACCTGCTTTCCGGAATCTGTTTTACAATATACCGACTATTGGAAGATGCTTTCGGAGCATCCGGAAATAGAACTTGTAGCGATCGCAACCGACAGCGGCCACCACGCCCGTATCGCCTTGGACTGTATCGAAAAAGGTGTCAATGTTATCATAGAAAAACCCATGGCCCTGTCCCTAACAGACGCGAACGAAATCATTCAAAAAAGCCGTGCGGCAAATGTAAAGGTAACCGTCTGCCACCAAAACCGTTTTAACCTTGCCGCCGCCAAAACCAAAGCCGCTTTATTGGAAAACCGATTGGGCAAGCTTTCTCACGGTTCCGTCTGTGTCCGATGGAATCGCAATGAAGAATACTACCGACAGGCGGACTGGCGGGGAAAATGGGAAACAGACGGCGGTTGTCTGTTTAACCAGTGCATTCACGGCATCGACCTGTTTTGCTGGCTAATTCATGATGAGGTCACAGAGGTATACGGCACAACGGCAAAACGCTTTCACAACTGTATGGAAGCGGAGGACCTGGGAATGGCCCTTATGAAATTCCGGAATGGCTGTTGTGCCACGCTGGAGGGCACCGTCAATATCTATCCCCAAAATTTGGAGGAGACCGTTTATCTGTTTGGGGAAAAGGGTACGGTGAAGCTGGGCGGACCCTCCACAAACCGCATAGAAATTTGGAATTTGAAAGAGGAGCCGCAGAACCGAGGCTATACCGCAGATGCGTGTGAAGAGATTACAGATGTTTACGGAAACGGCCATACACGACTTTATTTGGATATGATAGAGGCAATTGAAACCGGTAAAGATCCCCTTATTACGCCGGAGGAGGCACGAAAAGCGGTGGAGATCATTCTGGCAATTTATCAAAGCTCAAGAGATGGAAAAGCAGTCGCCCTACCGTTAAAATCCGGCTGCTCCGCTGATTATAAAGGAATGCTTGATTGATATGAAGTTCAGAGATTTATCACGGCAATATCAACGGTTAAAACCGGAGATCGACAGCCAAATCACGCAGGTGATTTCCGACACAGGTTTTATCCTGGGTGAAAAAGTTCGCACATTGGAATCTTCTCTGGCGGACTATGTGGGTCGAAAATACTGCATTGGAACCGGAACCGGCACCGATGCATTGGTGTTGGCCCTGATGGCAATGGGAATTCATGAAGGCGACGCCGTTTTTGTTCCGGATTTTACCTATATTGCCTCTGCGTCCGCAATTGTCCGGGTAAATGCGCACCCTGTATTTGTTGATATCGAACAAAAAACCTTCAACATTTCCTGTTCAGACCTGCAAATGAAAATTGAGCGTGTTCTTTCGGAGGGCACCTACCGACCCAGGGCAATTATTTCGGTTGATATGTTCGGGTTGTGCGCCAATTATGATGCTTTGGAAAAGTTGGCTGAAAAATATCAACTTACCCTGATCGAGGATGCCGCCCAGGGACTGGGCAGCTCGTTAAACGGCAGGATGGCAGGTTGCTTTGGCGATATCGCCTGCACCTCGTTTTTTCCCTCAAAGCCGCTTGGCTGTTATGGGGACGGCGGCGCAGTTTTTACGGATGACGAAGCCGTCAAGAACCGCGTTCAGTCGCTCCGTACCAACGGCAGATCCTTGCAGGATAAGTATGACAATGTCGAAATCGGATTGAATTCCCGGCTGGATACCTTACAGGCGGGTGTTCTGCTTGCAAAATTGGGGCCTTTTCAACAGTATGAGCTATCGGCAGTGAACGCCGCAGCGGCGCGGTATTCCGGACTGCTTGCCGATATCATCGAGACACCTACTGTTCCGAAGGGATACTTTTCCAACCGAGCACAGTACACCGTTCTGCTGAAAGATGCGAAGGAACGAAGCCGCATCATATCCGGATTAAAGGAAAAGGGCATTCCCACCGTCATTTATTATCCCAGAGGACTGCACGAACAAAAATGCTTTTCTTACCTGAACCCCCCCAAGGATGACTGTCCCGTCACCGATTTTGTAAAAGAAAGATGCTTAAGCTTGCCACTTCATCCGTATATCACCGCCGAGGAGCAGGACCTGGTATGCTCAACCGTCCGAGATGTGCTGACTAAAAACTAATTTGATGGATATTTCGATATGTTTAGTGTAGTAATACCGGCATACAATGCCGAAAAGACAGTAGAAGAATGTCTGAAATCCGTTTTTAGCCAAACCGCATTTGCATTGGTAGAAGAAATTATTGTTGTGGATGACGGTTCCGATGACCGGACTGCCAATCTGGTTGAGGCTTTTGCCCACAAACAGCCTATGGGACAGCTTATCCGACTGATAAGGCAGAAAAACCTTGGGGCAGCCTATGCCAGAAACCGCGCAATCCGAATGGCAAAAGCAGAGTGGATTGCTTTGCTGGATTCGGATGATATTTGGCTGGAAAAAAAGCTGGAAATACAAAGTCAGACCATAGTCAGCACCCCCAACCTTGTCTTTTTGGGCGCACAGTATCCGCTGAGAATCCTCTTGAAAAGCTATACCGGTCTGAAAAAGCTTTCCCCGACAGAACTGTGTCTTCGGAACATGCCACCCCCTTCGACGGTTGTTTTTAAAAGAGAAAGCGGCCTTGCTTTGGGACTGTATAACCCCGAAATGCGGTATGGGGAAGATTTAAATTTTCACCAAAAGTTTTTTCAATATGACAGTTTTTACGTCGCGGCGGAGGAACTGATCCGGGCGGGCATTCATAAAGACTATCAGGAGCAAAAAGGAATGTCCCGTAACCTTTCGCAGATGTACAAGGGAAGAAACACGAATATCCGGGAGCTGTGCGCAATGGGCTATCTGCCTGAAAACAGGATGATTTGTCTGTTGGTTTTCAGTTTTTTGAAACATCTACGGAAACTGCTGCTCTGCACATACAAAAAATACAAATACAAAGATGATGAAATTATTCGTTAAATTGAAAAACCTACTGGTAAAAAGCGACTACGAAAAAAATATAGCTGTTCTGTCCGTCGGCGCCGTTTTCGCAAGAGGCATTGCTGTCCTCACCACACCGATTCTTTCCCGCATATACGACCCCAATGTCTTTGGTGATTTTGCAGTGCTGTCCTCCGGTTACAAAATCATCGGGACCGTTTCCACCCTTGGCATGATGACACTGATTATGGTTGCTCAAAATGATGAGGAGGCAAAAGGAGTCTGCCGGACGCTGTTGAAGGCTGCGCTGGTCATTTCTGCTGTATCGGGCACGCTTTTGGTTGTATTGCAAACCGAATTTTCATTCTTCAGCCTGTCCGTTCCCTACTCTCTTGGATGCGTTTTTATCCTTCTACTTGTCATTTCTGACACTCTTCTGAACGTAAGCTATGCCTATGCAAACCGGCTTAAAAAGTACAGGATCATCGTATATGCCCCTGTTGTCAACGCGGCGGTAACCGCAGCTACCTCTCTGCTTTTCGGTTATTTGAACTTGAAAACCGCAGGATATGCCACTGCCGTCATTCTGGCTTCTGTGTCAGAGGCGATTTTTATTCTGTTGTTTGCCAATCCCTTTCTGGGAGTGCTGGAGTCTAAGTATTCTTTTGCACATATCCTTAGGCGAAACCGCGTATTTCCAAGGGTTCAGCTGCCTGCAAACCTGATCGGCACCTTAAGCGACCAACTGCCGATCACACTCATCTGCGGTTTGTTCGGAAATATGCTGCTTGGTTTCTATACAATGTGTCAAAAGGTATTGCTACTGCCTATAAACCTAATTGCAATGCCTTTTAACCGGGTATATCTGCAGGAAGCAAGCGAAAAGGTCAACCGCAATGAGGATATCGGTCCCTTTTCTTTTCAAATCACAAAAGCCTGCGCCAGACTGGTTCTTATACCGATCCTATTGCTGATTGTGTGCGGGCAGGCGCTTTTTCCCATCGCTTTTGGCAATGCGTGGCTGGAGGCCGGACAACTGATCTCCGCAGTGGCTGTTGCCGGGGTCGCTGATATCCTTGACAATTGTCTGTCAAACCGTTTTGTTCTCATCAACCGACACTTGTACGGTTTCATTTTCTCCGGTATCCGTCTGGCGGTCAGCATCTCCGCGCTGTATATCAGTTGGCGGATATGGCATGATTACTACTGGACTCTGCTGCTTTTTTCTGTCTGCAAGTCCGTTGTTACATTTGCCGATATTACCCTGTATTTTCATAAAATCGGGATAAAGAAACGAAAAACGGTCAGCTTCAACCTATTTTACTTTATTCTACCGACCGTGTTAGCCGTTCTTTTAAAAAGATTTCACCGGATTTAGCCGTTTCGTTTATTAGCGCAGTTAAAGGAAAAGTAAAATGAAAACAGAAAACATGAAAAACAAATTGATCTCTTTTACAGCTTACCTGATTATCGCGGATGTGTTTTTTCAAATTTTGATTGTTGAAGCGCAGCTGATGCTGTCCGGTCAGTTGCTGATCACCAACAGAATGATCCTGGCAGTGATTCTTTTTCTGATCGCGTTAAATTTTCTACTGCTTCCTGTTAATAAAAATCTTCGCAAATTCAAAAGCATCATAACCGTCCTCCTTCTGGAAACAGCCGTACTTCTTCCGGTTATTTCTCTCATAAACACCGGTAGCCTTCAAAACTGGTTTTATATTGCCAGCAGAGACCGACTCTTTTTGGTCTTTACTCTTTTCTTTATCGTTTTCAGAGAGCAGCTTGATTTTCGAAAGATACTTGCCGCTATTTTTTTGATTGCAGTCATAAACTGCATTATCTGCGTCATACAGTACCAATTCAATTCCGTGCTATATACATACTTCTACTATCCGGATGGGGAGGGCATCTTTAACGGGCTGAATTTTATACCGTCACCAAATCACCAGTTTCGCAGCGTCGGCACCTTAAGCAGCGGGTATGAATGCGGTACCCTACTGAATTTTGCGCTGGTTTATGCGCTATACCAATTGGAAAAACAGAAAAGAACTGTGTGGAAGGCCGTCTATTTCGGTGTAATCCTTCTTCTGTTATTTGGCATCTACACGACCTTTACAAGAAATATTTACCTGATGACAATCTATCTTGTCGGTATGTATGTCTTTCTACGGCTGCCTTTTCCAAAAAAGTTTAAATCTGTTGTTTGTAAATTTCTGCCTATTGCCTTTTTTTCCTTGTTCTGTATAGGCTTTGCAATCTCCTCCGATATCCAAATCGGCGCTACTCCGATGGGTATTTTATCCACTTTATCTCTTTCCATGCGTATGGATGAATGGGCAGAGGCCTTCCGCACCTTTACAGCAGACCCAACCCGACTTGTCATCGGATTTGCGCAGAGCCAGAACACAGGCATAATAAACGATAATATCTATATCAACACTGTGTACTCATCCGGCTTGATCGGTTTGGCTTTATACGGATATTATTGGCTTACTCTGACACACCGGTTGTATCGGACAGCCGATCATCACAAACTGTTTCTGTGCTTTTTTGTATATACATCCTCCATCTTTGCGGTGGGTATCGGCAACATTCTCAGCAGCGGGTACGCACTGCTGGCTTTCTCCATTCCTCACGCCATGTTGATGAAAGAGGCTTGAAATGTCAAAAAAGATACTGTTAATCGCTCCGATTTTCTTTTCTTACTACAAAGAAATGATAAAAGAACTGAAGCAGATGGGGTACGAAGCGGATTACATCTGTGACGCTCCAAGCAATTCTAATATATCTAAGGCGATTGGGCGCATTGACAAAAATCTGATCAAAGTCTCAACCCGGAAATACTATGATAAAAAGGTTTTACCGGCTATCCGGGGCAAAAAATACAATGATGTTCTTATTGTGGGCGGTATGACCTTTGCCTTTACCCCAGAGATGATCAAAAAGCTCAAAGAAATGAATCCGCAGGCCAGATTCACCATGTATCAGTGGGATTCCGAAAAAAATCTGCCGTATTCAACCGGTATTCATCCCTTTATGGATCAGCTCTATTCCTTTGATCCGGCAGACTGTGAAAAAAGGGCAACATATAAATTTTTACCCCTGTTCTACACCGAATTGTATGAAAAAATCGGGTCAGGAAAGTCCTGTCATTATCAGTATGACTGTTCCTACATAGGTACTGCCCACCCTCAGAAATTTCAAGATGTCAATGCCATGGCAAAGGCACTAAGAGAGATTCTGCCCCGCCAGTTTATCTATCACTATATGCCCTCAAGGCTGAAATTCTACTACCACAAGCTATTTAACCCAGAGTTTAAAAACGCGAAAATGAGCGATTTTGAGACTGCTGCCGTACCCGCAGACGAGGTAATCCAGATTTTTAAAAACTCGGCGTGTATTCTTGACGCGCCGCAAAAGGGTCAAACCGGTCTTACCATCAGAACCTTTGAATGCCTTGGCGCAAAAAGGAAAATGATTACAACCAACAAGGACATTGCTCGTTACGACTTCTATAACGATTCCAATATTTATGTCTTTGACGGTTCCATTGATACCGACAATCGGTTTTTTCATTCTCCGTATGTTGATGTTTCTGAGGGTATCTACCAAAAATATTCACTCCGCGCGTGGTTGAAAAATATGCTGCAGGGGGAAGATCAGAATTGGGAATTTTAGTAACAGGCGCAAACAGCTATCTTGGTACCGGAATGGTTAAAGAAATCTGAAAGGGGCTATAGCAAAAAGCAGCCCATAAAAAAGAGAAAAGCCCTGGTGCTGTAGCAGAAAAAACTGCAAAAAACAGTCGCCAGGGGCTTTCTATTTTGGTATAATTATTCTGTGAAAACAACATATATCGATGATTATTATCGCACATTTGACCGGAATGTGCAACTGTTAATAGATGAAAGTTTCGCAGAAAAAGTAATCCCTGCAGACGACAGTGTGCGGCTCTTAGATGGAATCGTAGAGGAGATGGATTTGAGTGCGTTGTACAGAGCATATGAACGCCACGGCCGTCCGGCCGCGACAGCTCCATCCACAATGTTGAAAAAAGCTGAAAGAAATAGGAGAGATTCGGTATGAGCATTTGTTCATAGACGGGACAAAAATAGAAGCCAATGCAAATAAATACAGCTTTGTGTGGAAGAAAAGCACAACTAAATACGAAAGTCGGACAATAGAAAAACCGGAAAAACTAACAAAAGAGCTAAGTGAAAAGTACGGAATATGGGAAACGGAATGTTTGCAATCAGAGCTTGAAAAACGGATGACGGTTCCGTATGTTCACGGTCGTGGTCATAAAAAGAGCGAATTGCAGCGAGATATTGAGTAGCTGCGGGAATTGCAAAGCAAGAAAACCAAATATGCAGCTTATCAGGATACATTCCAAGGTCGTAACAGCTTTTCCAAAACAGACCCGGATGCAACCTTTATGCACATGACGGAAGATCACATGCGAAACGCGCAGCTGAAACCGGGTTACAATATCCAATTCGGCATAGAGGGCGAGTATATAACAGGAGTAACCGTGTCATCCAAGCGCAGCGATCAACTGACACTGATACCTTTTATGGAAAAGTTAAGAAGCAACCGGATTGAGTATGAAGATGTTACCGCTGACGCCGGATATGAAAGTGAAGAGAACTACAGTTACTTTGAGGGCATCCCGACAGAATGCTATATAAAGCCGCAAAACCACGAACGAAGCAAAACAAAGAAGTACAAGAGCAATATGACGCTTCTGGAGAATATGGCCTACGATGAGGCATTAGATGAATATGCCTGTCAAGCCGGTCGAAAGCTTCAAGTATCCAAAAAATTCATTGCACAAAGAGCAGCGTCACCGGAAAGAATAACGAGTGAAAAAGGTATTCTGTTGCGCATGAACCGCTCGATTCAGCTAGAAGGAGCTTTTGGCGTTATTAAACAGGACTACAATTTCAGACAGTTTTTGCTGCGTGGAAACAGAAAAGTAACTTCAGAAATTATGTTGGTTAAATCTTATTCAAACAGTAAAAATTCGTGTAAAAAGGGCTGTAGCAAAATTTTTCATTTTGCTACAGCCCCTTTTGTTTTGGTGGAGATGAGGGGGATCGAACCCCTTACCTCTTGAATGCCATTCAAGCGCTCTCCCAGGTGAGCTACACCCCCAAGTATTCTGTTTGCGCACCGCTGAGTACTTGGTTATTATAACAAAGAACTGTTTAAATGTCAACATTTTTTTAAACACCTGCCCACAAAGCTCTCTGTAGGGTGAATTTTCAAAGCTCCGTAGCATATTTTACCCTTCATTTCCATTATATATCCGGTTTCATGATGCCTTTCACCGGATATACAGAAGAGAAAACATAACCGCAAGATAAGCAAAACTCATTGCGAGCAGAATTTTGTCCTGCAGCAAAATATCCACCGGGTCACCGTTGGGCATACTTTCTAAGTTCAAGCTGTATTTCAGCGTAATAAGCAGAACCATCAGAGCGGTAAAAAAAATATTTCTGTTATTGTACTGTGCAACTGTCGAGAAATTAATGCTCCACAGCGCATAGAAAACATTCCCCAGTGTCATGCACACCGTCATTCCTTTGTCTAAAAATGCTTTCGGATATTCCTTTAGTACGGTTCGTGTATCAGATCCCGTGTATTGCAGTTCGTTACGCCTTTTTCCCATAGCAAAGAAAAACGAAAATGAAAAAACGGTCATATATAGCCAGTCGGAGTTGATAACACCCGTCATTACCGATCCGAAAATGATACGAAGCAGAAAACCGCTACTCAATGCAGTAATATCCAAAAGAGCATACTCTTTTAATTTGTATGTGTATGCCAGATTTATCAAGATATATATCCCGGGCAATAACATACCATACCAGGAGAAATCCGCAAAAACAAACCAGAGTAAAACCGCAAACACCACAAGCAGCACCGCGCCGGCACGTTTTTTTGATATCTCTCCAGACGCAATGGGACGACTGCACTTTACAGGATGAAGACGGTCTTTCTCACAGTCATGAATATCATTCAAAATGTAGACAAACGAGGATGCAGCACAGAAAATGACAAATGCATGTATCCCGCTGAGTAATCTGTCCACTTCAAGGATTCTTCCGCTGCATATCAACGGAACAAATACCAGAAGATTTTTTATGTAATGGGGTATGCGCAGCAATGCGGCGTATTTTTTCACGCTATCTCATCCTTTCGGTAAATCATTGCATCAAAGAAGCCAACAAACAGTCTGCGTCAAAGAGTACAGGCTTGTAACAACCAGCGGCAACAAAAAAATACTGCGCATTTTTTGATTCAATGCTTTGTATAGCAGAAGCGTTGCAACAATAAAACCGTAGTACATAAAGAGGAATGTCCGCCCCTCCGACGCCCATACGGTAGGAGAAAAGCCTAAAACAACCCGGGATACCAAGCCTGACACAATAAAAGCAAAGGCATAATACGCTTGTGCCCCGAACTGTTTACCAAACCACAGAAGCCCCAGTGACAGCAGCCCTGCAATCAGGCAATACATAGCATAGGGAGCCAGCGTCTTTGCCTGAGAAAGAAAAAGCGTACCGGCTTGTGTCATTGACTCTCTGATAAAGTAAAAAAGGCGAAAATGATAATAGGACGGGGTATCGGGGATACATACAAAAGCCAATGATATTACAAGGGGTATTGCGCCGCAAATTCGCTTGCAGTTGTCCTGAAAAAGCTGATAGAGTACCAAACACAGAACCAGCGCAAAGCAGAGGTAGATAAAGTCTGGCTGTACCGTAAAATGGTAGAAAGCAGAGGATATGCCTATATCCAGCTTGCGCAGCACAGAAAACCCGGCAAACTCCGGCAGGTACATGGCAGTGTCCTTCGCTATGCGGCTGGCATTGCCGGGGCAGGTAATGATGTATACAATATCCATCAAAATCAGCCCTGCTTCCACCCATAGGATAGGGGCAACATGTCTTTTTCTGACAAGTGTTCTAAAAATTACAAAGGCAATCATTCCGCCGAGAAAAACTGCATTCTGTTCCAGATTTGCGGCGTAAGCCGTCAACAGTATACATCCGGCTATACGGAAGAAGCCCCACTTCTCTTCCAAGAGGATACCTCTGAGAAGCCAAAGCACCGTCAGCATCGCTGCCAGCGGCCACAGATAAAAGGTCGTAGTTGTAATGAAACCGGCAGTACCCATATCATGCATCGGATACAGACACCACAACCCGCAGGCAACCGGGACGGCAGAAGCATCCGTTTCATTTCCGCTTAACAACACCGTCAAGCACGTGATTGCCACAATGATCAGAGAATCCATAATTGCCCATATAAACGTCGGCAATCTGCACATCCATATCGTCAGCGTCTCAATAATCAGACGGGAGGACCATGTAGAGTATTGCTGATAACAAAACTCTGCCCAGGTCTGATCTGCCAATGCCTGCGCGTAAAGCGGATCGTCTCCGGCAAAGGGCATACGCGCATGAATGACAAGTGCAATAAGGAATAAACCGATGTAGAATACCTCGCTTCTCCCGAGTCTTTTTCGCAGCTCTTTCATTATCATTACTCCCGCATCAATAGTAAGGGTTCATTCCCGGCAATCCGTCAGCAACTCTATCCCATAACCGTCCTCCGGATTATCCGCCACCACAGCTACCTGAGTATTGCCGATAAGCAGCAGCGGTCTATCTGTCTGCGAAAGACTTCTGTACATCTGAATTTGAGAATAGGACAGCTGATCTGCATGGGGAACCACAATTTCCGTTATCAAGCCTAAGCCTGAATAACCGGTAAGAGAATAGTTATTGTCCTCCGCCGCCCGAACATAGGCAAGATCAACCGTCAAAAGCTCTGCCCCGGCAGATACCCCGATATAAACAGACCCCTGTGCGATCCATTGGCATAGCACCGGTGCCAGCCCCGTCTGCTGCACCTGCTGCAGTAGCTTAAAGGTATCTCCCCCCGGCACGTAAATATAGTCAGGCCGGGCTATTGTTACCCTTTCGGTACAGTCAATAACATCGTTTTCCGCAAACCCAAATGCTGCTAACCCGGCTTTCTCCCGTTCAAATGTATGTCCCCAATGAAAACCGGCAAACGGAAAAACCGCAACCGTTTTTCCCTGCGGTGCAAATACTGTCCGCAGCTTTTGCGCCACAATGGGACTACGAAAGCCAAAGGATGTCAATATTGCCTGCATACTCTTTACTCCCCCGAATGATATTCCGCACGGTTACGGCAGACTGTTTTTATCATCTTTCTGATGCTTTTTCTATAAGATGAGGCAATGATTCCCGACGGTATAATAACACAATTATTCCCTTTTAACAACCCCGATTAGTCCTATCAATCTTGTAAATATCTGCCGGCTATGCTATACTGGAAAAGCCGTTTATCTATCTCTGCAGAAAACATTTTTATTTAACCGGAAAAAGGAGCTTCCCCCGTGAAAAACAACCTGACACGGATGCGCAGCCTGTCCCAGGGCGCGTTGATTGCCGCCCTTTATGTGGTACTGACCTTGATTTCCAATATACTAGGGCTCGCCAGCGGTGTAATACAGCTGCGTCTATCGGAGATACTGTGTGTTCTGCCACTTTTTACCGGTGCCGCCGTGCCGGGCTTGTTTGTCGGCTGCATCCTTGCCAATACGCTGAGCGGCTGCGCGCTATGGGATGTGGTCTTCGGCAGTATCGCCACCCTGATCGGTGCCTTGGGCACCGCGCTGGTAACCAGGCTTTTTCGACGGCACTCTTCTGCCGTTCCCCTATCTGAAAAGCGGCACACTATTCTTGCGGTATTACCGCCTGTTCTTGCAAACACGCTGACTGTCCCGTTTATCCTCACATGGGTCTACGGTGCCCAGGGCAGCCTGCCTTTTTTCTTTCTCACCGTTTTTCTTGGCGAAGCAATATCCTGCGGTGTGGGTGGCTGGCTTCTACACAGGTTTCTTTGCAGATACGGTAAAACCATTCACTGGGCTTAACCCAAATTACGAAAGGACCCCTTGTCATGGACAATATGCAGGATTTCACCACCGGCAGCATACCCAAAAAAATGCTGCGGTTTATGCTGCCGATATTGGTAGCCCTTATTTTGCAGGCAATGTACAGCGCAGTAGATTTGCTGATTGTTGGCAAGTTCGGCACTACCGCCGGTATTTCCGCTGTTACCACCGGCAGTCAGATCACCGGCCTTGCCACCTTTACGGTATGTGCCCTGACCACAGGTGTCACCGTCCTGATGGGCCGTTACTTAGGGCAAAACCGTCCGGAAAGGCTACCGGCTTTACTGGGCAGTGCTGTCTCTTTTTTTGCGCTGCTGGGCAGTGCTCTTACCGTAGTACTGCTGGTTTTTGCCCGTCCCCTTGCCAGATTGATGCAGGCCCCCGCCGAAGCATTGGACCTGACCGTGCAGTATATTCGAATATGCGGTACCGGATTTTTATTTGTAGTCTTTTATAACATCATCAGCAGTGTTTTCCGGGGAATGGGCGATTCCCGTCTGCCACTACTGTTTGTCGGCATTGCCTGCGCCGTCAATATCATCGGCGACCTGGTACTGGTTGCCGGTTTTGGCATGAATGTTGCCGGCGCCGCCATAGCCACTGTAGGCGCGCAGGCGGTCAGTGTATTGCTTTCCCTTGTCATTATCCGGCGCAAAAAGACAGTGCGTCTTTGCCGCGCCGACCTGCGGTTAGGGGCGGATGTGGGACAGTTTCTTTCCATCGGCACGCCCCTTGCCCTGCAGGAAATTTTGACCAGCGTTTCGTTTATGGCACTGTGCGCCTTCATCAACCGGTTAGGGTTAACCGCCTCATCCGGATACGGCGTCGCACAGAAAATTCAAAGCTTTGTCATGCTGATTCCCTCTGCTATCATGCAATCCATGGCATGCTTTGTCTCCCAAAATGTGGGAGCCTGCCAGCCGGTACGCGCCCGCAAGGCTATGTGCTTCGGTATGCTTTCCGGCGGTTCTATCGGCGTTTTTATAGCGTATCTTGCCTTCTTTCAGGGCAGCATGCTCGCCGGAATGTTCTCGGACGACGCGGCAGTCATTGCCCGCGCGGCAGAATTTTTAAAGGGCTTTGCCCCGGAAGCGGTCGTCACCTGCATTCTGTTCAGCTTTATGGGATATTTTAACGGGTACTCCCGTTCGTTCTTTGTGATGGCTCAGGGTCTGGCACAATCGTTTCTGGTTCGGTTGCCCATTTCCTATTTGATGAGCATCCGCCCCAATGCCTCTTTGACCGAGATCGGGCTGGCGGCGCCCACCGCAACCGTATTCGGTATTCTTTTGTGTTTCATCTATTACTGCCGTATGCAGCGTCAAATCTCACAAAACAGCTTTGCTGAAAAAATCTGATTCTCCGCACCGTAAAAGCACCGAAAAACTGCATAAAACGCGGCTTTTTGCTTGACAAACCGCTGCATCCTGCGCTATAATAAGTGCACTGTCAGCTGGTTTATTCCGTTGGCAGCCGATACAGACTACAGGCGATGAAAAAGAGTGTTTTTCTCAGTAGGCCTTGCAGAGAGCCGTCGGTAGGTGAAAGACGGCAGACCGGCAGAAAAACTGTCACTTTTGAGCCGGGAGAATCATGGCATTTTTGCCGCAGTTCTCCCCGATTGCCCCCCGTTACCGGGGCAACAAAGAGGCTTTTCCCTTTGTGGGAGGAGCAATTTGGGTGGTACCGCGGTCTTACACTTTTGCCAAAAGATCGTCCCTTGCACATTCGCTGTGCAGGGGATTTTTATTTTTAAAAGCTCTCTGCACTGCGCAGAGAGCTTTTTTGTTAACGCGTTTGCGTTCATGCTCTTTTGCGCAACAACCGAGATTACTGTAGCAGGAGGAAAACGCAATGAAAGAACTGGAAAAACAGTACAACCCCGCCGAGGTGGAAGACGGCATTTATCAATTCTGGCTGAACGGCGGCTATTTCCACACCAAAGCGAACCCCAACAAACGCCCTTATACCATCGTCATGCCGCCGCCCAATGTCACCGGACAGCTGCATATGGGTCACGCCATGGATAACACCCTGCAGGATATTCTGATCCGCTATAAGCGGATGCAGGGCTACGCCGCATTGTGGGTACCCGGTACCGATCACGCCTCTATAGCCACCGAGGCAAAGGTTGTGGAGGCCATGCGCAAGGAAGGCTTGACCAAAGACATGCTGGGCCGGGAAAAATTTTTGGAGCGCGCCTGGGAATGGAAAAACACCTACGGAAACCGCATCACCAGCCAGCTGAAAAAGCTGGGCTCCAGCTGTGACTGGCAGCGCGAGCGCTTTACGATGGATGAGGGTTGCTCTGATGCCGTCAAGGAGGTTTTTATCCGTCTGTACGACAAGAAGCTGATCTACCGTGGCAACCGTATGGTCAACTGGTGTCCCAAGTGCAACACCTCTATCTCGGACGCAGAGGTGGAGTATGAGGAACAGGATGGCAATTTCTGGCATCTTCTGTACCCGGTCAAGGAGACCGGTGAAATGCTGGAGCTGGCAACCACCCGTCCCGAGACCATGCTGGGCGATACCGCCGTTGCCATTAACGCGGAGGATCCCCGCTATGCCCATCTGCACGGTTGCCATGTCATTCTGCCCCTATTGAACAGGGAGATTCCCATCGTATGCGATGAGCATGCCGATATGACCAAGGGTACCGGTGTGGTCAAGATCACCCCTGCCCACGACCCCAACGACTTTGAGGTCGGTAACCGTCACGACCTGCGCCGTGTCCGGGTATTTACCTACGACGGCCACATGACCGGTGCTTCCGATAAGGCTGCAGCCGATGAGTTGTTTGCTGCCGGACGTACTGCCGAGGGTGAGCCCGAGGTGCTGGACTGTGGCAAATATGCCGGTATGACCACTATGGAGGCCCGCAATGCCATTGTCGCTGACCTGCAGGAGGGCGGTTTCTTAAAGAGCATTGAACCTTTAAAGCACGATGTGGGCAGCTGCTACCGTTGCCATACCACCATTGAGCCTATGGTATCCAAGCAGTGGTTTGTCCGGATGGAGCCGCTGGCAGGCCCCGCCATCCAGGCGGTCGAGGACAACAGCATCCGTTACATTCCCGACCGGTTTACCAAAAACTACCTGAACTGGATGAACAATACCCGTGACTGGTGCATCAGCCGCCAGCTGTGGTGGGGTCATCAGATCCCCGCCTGGTACTGCGATAACTGTGGGGAAACCGTGGTGGCCAAGGACGCCCCCTGCAGCTGCCCCCGCTGCGGCGGCAGCAAGCTGACCCAGGATCCCGACACTCTGGACACCTGGTTCTCCAGCGCACTGTGGCCGTTCAGCACTCTGGGCTGGCCCAATGAGGACAGCGAAGATCTGAAGTATTTCTATCCCACCAACACCCTGGTCACCGGTTATGATATCATCGGCTTCTGGGTCTCCAGAATGATCTTCTCCGGTTTGGCATATACTGATAAGGCCCCCTTTGACACGGTCTTTATCCACGGCATTGTCCGGGACGAGCAGGGCCGCAAGATGAGTAAGAGTTTAGGCAACGGCATCGATCCGCTGGAGGTCATTGACCAGTACGGCGCAGACGCCCTGCGCTTTATGCTGGTGGACGGCTCTACCCCGGGCAACGACATGCGCTACTCTGATAAGCGCGTAGAGGCCGCCCGCAACTTTGCAAACAAGCTGTGGAACGCCACCCGTTTTGTACTGATGAACCTGGACGACAGCTTTGTACCAGGTCTACCTGCAGTGGAGGATCTGGACCTGTCTGACAAGTGGGTTCTTTCCACCTTGAACGATGTGATCCGGGATGTCACCGAAAACTTGGATAAATTCGAGCTGGGTCTGGCTGCAGACAAGGTACAATCCTTCATCTGGGAGGTCTACTGTGACTGGTTTATTGAAATTGCCAAGATCCGTCTAAACAGCGGAGACGAAAAAGCTGCCGACAACGCCCGCCGGGTGCTGGTATATGTACTGGATAAGGCTTTGAAGCTGCTGCATCCCTTTATGCCCTTTGTCACCGAAAAGCTGTACAGTGCCCTGCCCGGCAGCGCCGAGACGATTATGACCCAGGATTGGCCCACCTATGACGTGGCCCACGATTTTAAGGACGACGAAGCCGATTTTGAAAAAATCATGGCGCTGATTAAGGCAGTGCGTACCATCCGCACCGATATGAATGTCCATCCCAGCAAGCGCACCCACTTTACCATCGAGACCGGCTGTCCCGAAGCATTCCGCCGCGGTGAAAACTTCCTGCAGAAGTTCGCCTTTGCCACCGGCATTACCCTGGTGGAAAAATTTGAGGGTGATACCGCAGGTACCGTTCAGGTGGTCACCGACAGTGCCCGTGCTTTCCTGCCCTTGATGGAGCTGATCGACCGGGAAAAAGAGCTGACCCGTCTTGCCAAGGAGAAAGCCGCCTGTGAAAAGGAAATCGAGATGTTCTCAAGCAAGGTGAACAACGAAGGCTTCCTTGCCAAGGCGCCCGAAAAGGTGGTCAACGATATGCGGGAAAAGCTTGCCCGCGCACAGGATAAGCTGAAGAAAGTGGAAGAAAGCCTGGCTGCTTTGAGCTAAGTTTACCCTTTTCATCCCACAGGGATGCTGCAAAAATGCGGCATCCCTGTTTGGATTTCATCGACACGCAGTATATTCAGTTATTTCAGAAGGCGTTCCTCTTTTCCCCAACGGAGAATGACGAAAAAGGAGTTCACACCATGCCACGGTACAGCGGTATTTTGATGCATATTTCCTCTCTGCCCTCCCCCTACGGCATCGGAACACTGGGCAAAGCCGCCTATGAGTTTGCCGATTTTTTGGCAAAATCCGGCCAGCACTATTGGCAACTGCTCCCCCTGGGGCCCACCGGTTACGGGGACAGTCCCTACCAGAGCTTTTCCACCTTTGCCGGAAACCCCTATTTTATCGATTTAGATCTGCTTATCGAACAGGGTCTGCTATCCAAAGCGGATACAGACACTGTCGATTGGGGGACCGACCCCTTGCAGGCAGATTACGCCAGGCTGTATCAGCACCGTTATGCTGTTCTGCGCAAGGCGTGGCAGACCGCACTGCAACTGGAGGGTGACGCTCTGCAAAAAAAGCTGAGGGCATTTTCTGAACAAAACCCCTGGCTGGCAAATTACGCCCTGTTCATGGCAGTCAAACAGCATTTTGACAACAAATGCTGGCTGGAATGGCCGGATGACGCCATCCGACTGCACCTGCCACAGGCGGTTGCGCAATACACTGCGCTGCTGCAGGAGGATATTGCCTTCATCTGCTATCAACAGTACCTGTTTTACAGCCAATGGACTGACCTGCGCAGCTACGTTCACCGTCTCGGCTTAGAGATCATCGGTGATCTGCCCATCTATGTGGCTATGGATTCTGCGGATGTCTGGAGTGAACCCCAATTTTTCCAGTTGGAACAGGACCGTACCCCGCGCTGTGTTGCCGGTGTTCCGCCGGATTATTTCAGCAAGGACGGGCAACTTTGGGGAAACCCGCTATATGACTGGGATGTCATGGCACAGGACGGCTACGGCTGGTGGATCCGCCGAGTTGAGGGGGCGCAAAAGCTATATGATGTTCTGCGCATAGATCATTTTCGCGGGTTGGTAAGCTACTGGTCAATCCCATACGGCGAAAAAACCGCCAAAAACGGAAAGTGGTGTAAAGGTCCCGGCATTGCCTTTGTGCAGATGCTGACCGGCTGGTTTTATGGCATCCGGCTGATTGCCGAAGATCTGGGTATTCTGACCCCTGAGGTAAAACAGCTGCTACAGGATTCCGGTCTGCCGGGGATGAAGGTGCTGGAGTTTGCCTTTGACCCGTCCGGAGAAAGCGACTACCTACCCCATAACCAGATAAAAAACTGTGTATGCTATATCGGCACCCATGATAACGAGACCCTCTCCCGTTGGCTGCAAACCGCACCGGAGGAGGAGCTCGCTTTTGCCCGCGCATATCTTGGGCTGAACGCCGCCGAGGGCTTTGCCGCAGGGATGCTGCGCGCCGGGTTGTCCGGTGTGGCTGATACCTTTATTCTACAGATGCAGGACGTCCCGGGGATAGACGCTGAGGTGCGGATGAATACCCCCGGCACACTGGGCGGCAATTGGACCTGGCGACTATGCAAAAATGCTCTCACCCCTGCAATCAGCGCCTCGCTTGCGGAACTGACCCGACGGTATGGCCGTTTTTCATGTAATGTCGATGAAAAAGGTCGGTTTTCCAGTCAAAAGGCATTGGAAAAGATTGACAAAAGCAACCTGTAATGATATTCTTAATTAGTATAATAGCATGGATCGTCAAATTTCGCAGCATGCGGTAAATATTAGCCTGCTTTTTCGGCGGATATCAGAAAGCGAGGTCACACATGGGTAGTGTGAATCATAATATCGGTATCGATTTAGGTACTACTTCTATCATTATCTACATTGAGGGCAAGGGCATTGTTTTGAACGAGCCCAGCGTGGTCGCTGTGGATACCGAAACCGGAAAGGTGCTTGCAGTTGGTGAAGAGGCATCCCGTATGGTTGGCCGTACCCCCGCCCACATCAAAGCCATCTACCCTTTGCGTGAGGGCATCATCTCAGATTACAACCTGACGAAAGAACTGATCCGCCGTTTTCTGCTTAAGGTGTATTCTTCGGTCATTATCAAGCCCAGAGTCGCGGTTTGTGTACCCAGCGAGATTACCGGTATTGAAAATGACGCTGTTATCGAGGCTGTCAGCAGTGTCGGTGCCCGAAAGATTTATCTGGTTGAAGAGCCTATTGCCGCCGCACTGGGTTGTGGCTTGGACTTGATGCAACCCGCCGGTCGCATGGTTATTGACTTAGGCGGTGGCACCACCGATGTCGCTGTTATCTCTTTGGGCGGTCAGGTTCGTCATGCCAGTGTTACTGTTGCCGGTAACGCCATTGATGAAGCAATGACCCACCATCTGTTGCGCAACTACAATATTACTCTGGGTAAAAAATCCATTGAAATGCTCAAAAAGGAAATTGCTGATTGCATGGCCAGCCCCCTGCGCAACATTACCGGAGAGGTCCGCGGTCGCAGCCTGGTTACCGGTCTGCCCCAGCGCCTGCAGCTGACCAGTATGGATTTGCTGGAGCCTATCCGTACCTGTGCCGAACAGATTGCCGCCTGCGCCCACAGTGTGCTGGAATCCACCCCGCCGGAGCTGGCGGGAGATATCTGTAGCGAGGGTATTTTGATTACCGGAGGCTGCAGCCAGCTGCGCGGATTGGATGACTATCTGTCTAAGCGGTTAAAGTTGAAGGTCCGCATAGCGGAAGACCCCATCAACTGTGTTGCCATCGGGACCGGTCGGGCTTTGGAAATGGCCGGCGTATTGCAGACAGGCTTCCGCGATGCCACCCCCGGTCTGCGCGGTTAAGCTTATATTTCTCCGAAAACAGTCAACTCATGCCCGTCAGTATGCGTGAATATGCAAACTGTCGGGCTTTTTTCTGCAATGGTATTGCAAAGGTAGCTGTGTTATAGTAATATGGTTGAAACAGACGTTTTTTACTGCGTCACATTGTTATCTATAGGTGTTTCAACCTTTAAAGCCTATAAGGAAAAGAAAGGAATTTCCGTTATGAAAATGACATTTCGCTGGTACGGCGCACAAAGTGATAAGGTCACCCTGCAACAGATCAGGCAGATTCCCGGTATGAGCGGCATTATGGGTTTTTTAGACTATAAGGCTGCCGGCGAAGTCTGGACCGAGGAGGAGATCCGCGCTTACGTGGAGCAGGTGCACGCTGCCGGGCTGGAGTGCGAGGTAATTGAATCTGTCAATGTTCATGAAGATATCAAGATGGGCCTGCCCACTCGGGATACCTATATTGCCAACTACTGCACCACCGTCCGCAACCTGGCAAAATACGGTGTCAAGGTCATTGTCTACAATTTTATGCCGGTCTTTGACTGGCTGCGTACCGATCTTGCGCGCCTGATTCCGGAGGACGGCAGCAACAGTCTGTACTTTGACGAGGCGGAACTGGGTGATATGGGACCGCTGGAGATTGTGCGAAGCACCATCAAAAACTGCAACGGTTTCTCGCTGCCCGGCTGGGAGCCGGACCGCCTTGCAGAGTTGGAGACTACTTTAAAACGGTACGCATCTATTACACCTGATATGCTGAGGGAAAACTACAGGTACTTTTTAGACAGCATTATCCCCACCTGTGAGGAGTGCGGCGTGGTCATGGCCTGCCATCCGGACGATCCCGCCTGGCCCATCTTTGACCTGCCCCGTATCGCCCATTCCCAGGCAGATTTTGATAAGATCGTCAAGCTGCACGATTCCCCCTGCAACACCCTGTGCCTTTGCACCGGTTCGCTAGCCAGCGACCCTGCCAACAATATTCCTTCCATTATTCGCCATTTTGGCGAAATGGGGCGCATCGGCTGTCTGCACGTGCGAAATATCAAACATTTGGGCGAGCACAAATTCCGGGAGGCCGCCCATTTGAGCGAAACCGGTGATCTGGATATGTACGAAATCATGCAGGCAGTACACGACACCTGTCCGGATACCTATATTCGGCCCGATCACGGCAGAATGATTTGGGGTGAGGTGGGTCGACCCGGCTATGGCCTGTATGACCGCGCCCTGGGCGCCTGTTATCTGAACGGCCTGTGGGAAGCAATCTGTAAATCAGCCCGTTGACAGCTGGCTATCTGATAATAAAAGGAAAATGGAGGAATCCAAACCATGATGACCAACCACAGCTTAAAGTATCACTTCTATCCGCAAAAGGGCTGGATAAACGATCCCAACGGTCTTTCGTTTTTCAAAGGACAGTATCACCTGTTTTATCAGCACTGCCCGGGGTTTGAATATCCCGGACAGGCGCCTCACATCTGGGGACATGCCGTCACCCAGGATTTTTTGCATTTTGAAGAGCTGCCTTTGGCCTTGGATGTCAGCGAGCCCTACGACTGCCACGGTGTCTGGTCCGGTACCGCCATTGAAAAAGATGGCAAGCTATACGTCTTTTACGCTTCCATCGACAAGGCGGATAAGCAGACTGTCAGTGTTGCCTTTTCTGAGGATGGTGTAAATTTTACCAAATACGCCGGTAATCCCGTGATCAGTAATCACCCCTGCAACACCAATAACAATTTCCGTGATCCGGCTATTTTTATTGAGGAAGGTATCTGTTACCTGGTCATTGCCTCTGCGGATGCCGACCGCAAAATGGGTACCTTGGTACTGTACCGTAGCACCGATTGCCTACAATGGGAGCTGGTAGGCAATATGCTGGAATATCCCGAAGCAATCTTCTGTGAGTGTCCCTCTTTTGTGAAACACGGGGACGGCTACCTTCTTGCCTGTTCGGTATGTAAAGAAAACCGCCACTACTTTGAGGTGGTTTACGGCGATTTTGACGGCAGGGTTTTCACCCCAAAAATTACCTCTCATTTTCAAAAGGGTCCGGATGAGTACGCCGGGCAGGTGTTCTCCGCCCCCGACGGCAGAAGTGTCCTAATCTCCTGGATTCCCGGCTGGGCATATCAGCCAAAGGAAAAGTGCATCGGCTGCCTGTCGCTTCCCTGTGAGTTGACCGTGGAAGGTGATAAAATTAAAGCCTACCCCATCGCGGAGGTTCGTCATCTGTTGGATAAGGATGACACCGTTGTGGATGATTACATCCGGGAGAAATTTGTCAATAAGGGCGAAGAGGTTGAAATTTGCCTGCTGCAAAAGCCATAGCCGAAAAAAACAGTCTGCGTATCCCATACGCAGGCTGTCTTTTTATTTATCGATCCTATTTACCGGAAATCTGACGCATCAACCACACCAGCAGGCATGCACCGGCAACTGAAATGACAAAGGATGCCAACCCTACCGCGGAAAGGCCCACAAGCCCGGCAAGCCAGTGTCCCAGTGCGCCGCCCACAAGGCCTAACAGAATATTCCACAAAATACCGCTGCGGCTATGCATGATTTTTCCGGCAACCCATCCTGTCAGGGCACCGACCAAAAGTTTCCAAAGCATATCTTATTCCTCCTGTTCGCGCTGTCAAGCAGCATATTCTTTTATCTGTTATCATAACACCCTACTGCTTTTTTTGCAACCCTTCTACGGATGTTATGCACATGACGTTGACCCTTGATCTGTTCCGTGGAATAATCTGTCCCATTTATAGTAACCATTCTTTTTAATTGTACACTACCTCAACACTCTTGTATCATGAAATCATTTTTATGGATTTCTTTTCACGGAAGCGGCAATACCCCATGGTAAAAATATCGTTATATGTCGGGATAATAACAGTAAACCTCATCCGTTTTTTCCTGTTTCCCGCCTTTTCTGTTCAATCGTCATATAAATCACATAATAGACATAGTGCTCCAAAACAAGCAGTTCCAAAACGGAATGGCACAGTAGGGGTCTCTCTCCGGTTCGCCGTCCCATCTGCTCATACCGGACACCACCGCTATATAATTCGGATGCTCCTGAAGGAAACAGAGACATTCGCAGATACTCTCTTTTGAAAAGGAAACATCTGGATTAGAAATCACGATATATTCGCTCTGATATCGGTTCATTAAGTAACGGATTCTAAAGTTGTTTCCGTAGCCATATCTGCCGTTTTTCTCCGTTCTAAGTATCTCGACCTTTCCTCCCGCTATCCGAGTCTGGCGGTTCCCCGAGTCATCCGTGGATTGATTATCCATCCGCCACTACAATGTGAGCAAAGCAGTTTCAGTGCTTGATTTCCGATCTCTTACATCTTCCCGGTCGGTATTTCCAGATTATGGGAAGAATCTTTACAGCATCCTTTTTGTAGCGCGCGCATAACCGTCCGGGTTCCTGCATCATACGATGGAACCATTCCAGTCCATTTTCAGACATCCATTTGGGAGCCCGCTTTTCCGTTCCTGCCTCGAAATCCAAGCTGGCGCCCAGTCCGAGTGAAACGGGCACACCTATTTCCTCCCTATGGCAATAAAGGAAGATCTCCTGCTTCGGTGCTCCCAGGCACACGACAAGAATATCGGGTGCGGCTTTTTTCACCTTTGAGATAGTTTTTTCAACTTCTGCCGGATTCTCTTCAAATCCCAAGGGCGGCGCATAGGTTCCGACTACGGAAAGTCCCGGAAATCTGTTCTGAAGTCGCGCCGCTGCCTTATCTGCCACCCCTTCGGCCGCACCCAGAAAATAAACACGGTACCCGTTTTGGGAAGCGAGATTACAGATTTTCAAAAAAAGATCCGACCCGCTGACCTTCTCCCGTATAGGCTTCCTGTAGAGATGGGAAATCCAGAGAATCGGCATCCCGTCGGTCAGAACCAGGTCCGCATTTCGGTAGGCTTCACAGAACTCTTCATTCTCCTCCATGATGACCAGATGATCCACATTCGGCGTTACAACATAGGCATTTCCGCGATTTTGGATAGTCCTGTCAATTTGATCAACCGTTTCCTCCATAGAGAGATTGTCAATTGTAATCTTCATGAAGTCAACCCTTTTTGCACTGTATTTCCCCAACCCGTGTGCCCGTGCCTCTTCTGTGAAGACACGGAAATAGGCGGCATAGAGTCCAAGAATCACATTGAAGACCCGGAATTCGTTAATCTGCGCCACGGATATCCAGATAAAAAGATACATCACAACAATTACGGGCACAACTATGAGAAAAGGATGCTCGTGGAACAGGAGCTTCATTTTTTTCTTCCCCGTCGATACCGCTCCCACAGTAACCAAAATAACCGTTCCGAGATAGTAAAGCAGGAAGGCACTAAGCCCGACCAGACCATACTGAGCCGTTCGGAACAGATAATTATTGTCAATGGACACAGTGGGGAAGCCGGTAGGACAGGCAACTGTGCGAATGAAAAACGGCTCCTGTAGCGCTACTGTTCCGCACCCCAGCGCGTAATTGCCCTTGATAATGGATGGGAAAGCCGTCAGAAGCCCCATACGGTAGGACATGCTGGTTCCGTATACCGTATCAGTGGGGTCAAACATCTTCACCAGGGAAAGAACATATGTATTTTGATCCAGTAGCCCCGTGAAATAGAGTATAAAAAAAGCGAAAAACAGACCTGTCACCGCCGTGACCATAATCATCCGTTTTTTTCGTGGAAACCGGACAAACACCACACCGATGCCGAGAAGTAAAAATATTATAAAAGCGAGATGGGAATCTGTCCAAAAAACATTCAGCCCGACCAAAAGGAGGAAGCCCAAAAGAAGTACCCTGCTCTTTTTTGAGAGTACGGAAAAGAATCGGTAATAGGCCAATACGCTAATCGCAAGAAGGTAGGAAGAATAGGAAAGGCATTGCCCGAAAGACTGCTCGATTTTATACATACCATACCGCACCTGGGATATGCTGCCCATTTCATTGTCTAATACTTCGTTCTCGAGGATAGACCAGACATTAAACCGGGTCACATGTTCCAGTATTCCCATCACGCAGATAAAGGCAGTAAATACAAGGATCAAATCGACGACCGTGTTGATCTGCTTTCGACTTTCGATGAAACACCCCAGCAGAATAAACGGGCCGATATATTCCAGCATATTTCTGAGATAGTCTATTCGCTCACGATGAGAGAGCTGACAAATCAGCATGAGAACAGCAAAGATCAAAATCATGCATCTGACTGCCGGACTGTTTTTATGGAAACGGTCTCGGAAAAACCAGGCCGAAATCAGCCCGAAAAGCAGTACATAGTCATACAGCGGGAACCGTCCGACCACACAATAGATTGGCAGGGTCGAAAACAGGATAGCCGTAATACTAAGCATCCCCGTCAGCACAGCAGAATTTCTGCCCGTCCGACTGCGAATATGAGTCCCAATGCCCCTTTTCGCATTTGTGCCTGTATGATCAAGTCTCATCTGCCTTCTCCATAAATATTTTTATCGTGTTGTGAAATATCCGATCTTTCATAATTCGCATTGAGATAAAATAACAACCGACTCCGGCACACACTGATAAAAGGACACTGCCCACCTTGCTTTCTACAGGACTCCACCTCTCCAAAAGAAAGAGAACCGCAGCCATGAAAGCCGTGCCGATCGCCACATGAAAAACCGCCCGCGCCGTAATCACAGACCGTTTTATTTTTAACACCAGAATGAACGAGATTAGAAAAATCGCGCTCTCGGCAACTAACGTGGTTAATGCCGCTCCCGAAATCAAAAGTACCATATCCGTTCGGAGAAAGAAAAGGCCAACCGCTGCAGGGACGGAAAGAGCCAAAATCAGTTCACCGCTCTTGCAGGAAAGATCAAAGAACCGTCCGTTATCCTTTTTCGCAAGGGAGGCCAGGCATGGAATCAGAGCAAATACGACCGCATTAAACAGTTGCTTTATTATGAGGTAAATCTTACTTGCAACCGAATAAAGTCCCACTGCATGATCACCGCATAAAAGTCCCAAAATGGTTGTATCAGAATTCAGGTACACGGTGGAGGCAATACTGTTGATAAAAAAGAGAAATACAGGCAATCGGAACTCTCTCCACTCCGTGATAGGCATCACACTGAGTTTCAGATATTTTTTTGATTGCTAAAAATTGAGAAGATAAATCATACAGGAGGAGACACAGTGGATTCATACATAAACCGTAATATCCTCGCTCTCCCTGGAAAAAAGAACCGTGAGTAGAAGTGAACCTGTCTGGACGGCAATATTTCGTAGCCTCTCTGTGCGGTAATTTCAGAATTTTCTTGACTGTACAAAATAAACACAATACGCTGCTCTTTTTGCCCGCCATTGCAATCCTCGCCATTCTCTAAAGGCAAAAACATATTCGCAATCATGTCTACTAAACAGCAGCCATTTTTGACTCCGTCCGAAGCCAATGTTTTTTCGGTTTTGTACTTACATTACCTGGGTTACATTTTCGTTTGACAACACGGAATAATTATATCGATATACCGCCGTCCACTATATGCAAGGCTTTATCTGCTATCTTGCGCTTTTCCCTGTACATATTATACCACTTTTTCGGTTTTCTGTCTCGATTTTTCGCGGTTTTTCGCTTGTTCTTGCAAAGAAAACGGAAACTGTGCTATACTAAATAGGTAATAACCGCGGCAGCCTGCCACCAAAGCTTGCCGGTGTGCCGCTTTTTGAGGAGGGAACCGCCCCAGTGAATAACAACAAACCAACGCCCCAAAACAATCGCTCCGGGAATGATACCACCTTCTGGATCATCGCCCTTGTTTTTCTGTTGCTTGGCGCATGGCCGGTTTCTGCCATTATGGCAACCTACAAGCTGTTTGTACAGAAATCTCCCACCACAAAAAGCAAAACTCCGGAAACGGAAGACCGGCAAAAAACGGTGCGCAACCCTTATTCTGCCACCACCTCGCAGCATTACACCGGATCCGGTGCTCATCCCTATACCTCTACCGTCCATTACGAACCGAAGACCCGTAAGGAGGAGCCGGGCGCATCCTCGACAGCGGCAGACGCGTTTTCCAAGCGAAGGGACGGCGTGAAAAAGATGAGTTCCACCGGTAAATTGCAACATATTTTAGGCATTGTTTTTGCCGTGATGGGTCTTTTCTCCCTTGTGGAGCCCCTGAGCCAGCTTGTTACATTGGGGGTTTCTTCCGCTCCGATGGAGGATTTATTTGCCTCCCTGGGCATTGCGATCTGCGGCGGAGTGCTGTTTGGCATCGGTACCAGTAGACAAAAGGCAGCTCAACGTAAGCAAAACTATCTTTCTGCTTTTTCCGGGGAACGGATTGTACGGCTGTCTGATCTTGCCGGTGTAGCTGGGGTCAGCGTTTACCGTGTGGTACAAGATTTAGAGCAGATGGTTGCCGATGGGCAGCTTCCCGCAGGCGCCTATGTCGACCGCAAACGAAAGTGTCTGGTTTTAGACGCCTCTACCATGCAAAATATCCGCGAAAAAGAGTTTGCTGCCAAACCGGAGGCCCCAGCAAAACAGCCGGATCCCTCTGCCGCTGCACCACATTCTCCCCTGCAGGAAACGGAATATGAGCGCATTCTGCGTGAGATCCGTCAGGCGAACGATGACATTGATGACGAGGCTATGTCTGCAAAAATTGACCGGATTGAGCAGCTTTCCCGTTCCATCTTCACTATTCTGGAGCAAAAACCGGAACGCCGTCCGGAGGCACGAAGCTTTTTTAACTACTATCTGCCCACCACCCAAAAGCTTTTGGATTTTTATGCCAGATTAGAGGATCAACCCTTGCAGGAGGGCAGCATTGAGGATTCCCGCCGCAACATCGAAAACATTATGGACAATCTGATCAAGGGCTTTGAAGCGCAGCTGGACAGTCTGTTCCGCAGCGAAGCGATGGATATTACCACCGAGATTTCCGTACTGGAAAACATGCTGACCAGAGACGGCATCGTCACCACACCCCAGCAGCAGGCCATGTCTCAGGCAGCCGGCAGCAAGTCGGCCATATCCGAAATTGAAGCTCCTCATCCGGTCGGCGCTGCCGTACAATCAGCGCCTTTGGATAAAACAGAATGAGAGCCTTTCATTCAGATACCAGCCTCCCTATGGGAGCAGCGCTGCGGCGTACACTATTTTATCTTATCCAGTTTAGCTGGGCATTGCCACAGAATCTGCTTGGGCTGTTGTTGTTCGTTTTTCTGTTGCTGATAGACCGGTTTGTCCGGCAAAATGCCTTTTCTCCGCGGGCACGCTCTCTTTTTCACGGCGCAGTTGTCACCAGATGGCGGCTTTCCGGTTCCATGAGCATGGGCATTTTTCTTTTTTGTGATAGCCCGGACAATATTCCACTGTTGGTTCACGAATGGGGGCATACGCTGCAATCCGCCGTATTGGGGCCGGTATATCTCCCGGTGATCGGGCTGCCCTCTCTTGTATGGGCAAATCTACCCTGTCTACGCCGGTTTCGGCGGCAAACCCATTGCGCCTATACCTCCTTTTACCCGGAGCGATGGGCAAGCCGCTGGGGTGAAAAGGGGCTGCATCTACCCGCCCTGCGGTAAGTCCTCTCCCTTTACAGAACAGCAGAACCGTCCCGACAGCCTTGTTTTTCAGCGCTGTCGGGTTTCTTTTTTAAGATTTCCCGCAAAAAAAGTATTTCTAAGTAAAAAAAGTTCAATAACGCAAAAAAATAAAAGTTTTTTCTTGCGTTTTGCTATCGGCAATGGTATGATACAGTTACCATCAAACTTTGGGAGGAACTTATGAAAAAAACAAGCTTTTTTAAAAGTCTGCCCTTTCGGCTGCTGGTCAGCCTGGCACTGGGCATCCTGTTAGGTTGGTTGTTCAGCCCCGATATGTGGAATGCAACCGGCGTTATGAGTGTGGTTGTCTCCGTTAAGAATGTTTTGGGTCAGATCATTATGTTCTGTGTCCCGCTGATTGTTATCGGATTCATCGCCCCCTCCATCTGCACCTTGGGTCAGAACGCCTCCAAGCTGCTGGGCGTGGCGGTAGGCATTGCCTACGGTTCTTCCGTGCTTGCAGCCCTGATGAGCACCGGCGCAGGCTATGCCCTGATTCCCCACCTAGCCATCAAGAACGATGCCTCTGTCAACGCCCTGCCGGAGGATATTTTTGCCCTGTCCATTCCCCAAATCATGCCGGTTATGTCCGCGCTGGCCATCAGCCTGCTGCTGGGTCTTGCAGTCACCTGGACCAAATCCAACACCATGCGTTCCCTGCTGGAAGAGTTCCAGAACATCGTACTGGAGATTGTCAAACGGGTGCTGATTCCCCTGCTGCCTTTCTATATCTGCGGCACCTTTATCTGCCTGAGCTACGACGGCACCATCACCAAGCAGTTTCCCGCTTTTCTGCAGATCATTGCCATTGTTCTGGTAGGTCATTTTGTCTGGATGACCGTTCTGTACACTGTGGCAGCTATCTACTCCAAAAAGCCCGCTAAGGAAGTGTTCCGTCACTATCTGCCCGCTTATCTGACTGCTGTTGGCACTATGTCCAGCGCTGCGACACTGTCTGTCGCTTTGGAATGCGCCCATAAATCCAAGGTTCTGCGCTCCGACATGGTGGACTTCGGTATTCCCCTGTTTGCCAACATTCACCTGTGCGGCAGTGTGCTAACCGAGGTATTCTTCTGCATGGCCATCAACCTGATGCTGACCGGTAGCCTGCCCCCCGTTGGTACCATGATCCTGTTCTGCGTACTGCTGGGCATCTTTGCTGTGGGCGCTCCCGGTGTTCCCGGCGGCACCGTCATGGCATCCTTGGGTATCGTGGTATCCGTTTTGGGCTTTGACAACACCGGCACGGCACTGATTCTGGCAATCTTCGCCCTGCAGGACAGCTTTGGCACCGCCTGCAATGTTACCAGTGACGGCGCTTTGACCCTGATTTTGACCGGCTATGCCGAAAAGCATCACATTGAAGCCCAGTCCTAAACACTACCGATTTCTTTTATAACCTATAAAACGGCTGAAAACCATAAAAAAGGTTTTCAGCCGTTTTTAAAAAATTTCTATGAAATATTCAATATTTAAAAGGCATGGCATCCGGAAAGGGCAATTATGAAAATGACCAGCTATGAACGCATCAAACGTACCTTTGAACACAAGGAGACCGACCGTATTCCAATCTGCGACAGTCCATGGGCAGGCACTTTGCGCCGATGGCATAACGAGGGCATGCCGGATGGCGTTGCGTATGAGGATTACTTTGATCTGGATAAGATCGCCCATATCGGGGTGGATATCACCCCACGGTACGAGCAAAAGGTTTTGGAGGAGAACGAACGTTGGCAGATTGTCACCACCAACTGGGGCGTGACCATGAAAAACTTTAAGGAGGAGGATTCCACCCCGGAATTTCTGGATTTCAAGGTGAACACCCCCAAGGCCTGGGAGGAAGCCAAGGCCCGTATGACCCACACCGCCGACCGGATCGACTGGAGCTATCTGCAGGCGAATTATGACCGCTGGCGGTCAGAGGGGCAGTGGATTCAGGCAGAGTTCTGGTTCGGCTTTGATGTTGCGCACAGCTGGATGGCAGGCACCGAGGATTTTCTGTGTGCCCTGCTGACCGAGCCGGATTGGGTCAAGGATGTTTTTAATACCTACCTGGATAGCTGTATTGCTCTGTTTGAACAGATATACAATAAGGGTTATCGCTTTGACAGTGTCAAATGGCCGGACGATATGGGCTACAAGGACACCACCTTTTTCTCACCGGACCTGTACCGTGAGCTGCTGCAGCCGATACAAAAACGGGCTGTGGAATGGGCGCACAACCACGGCGCCTACGCCCATCTGCACTCCTGCGGGAACATTATGTCCCTGCTGCCGGATATCACCGCCACCGGCATCGACGCGCTGAATCCCCTGGAGGTAAAAGCCGGTATGGACTGCAAGGTCATTAAAGAGACCTACGGGAAAAGCCTGGTGCTGCACGGCGGCGTCAATGCCGCTCTATGGGATCAGCCGGAGGCCCTATTTACCCACATGGAGGAGCAGCTGCCCGTTTTGGCAAAGGACGGCGGCTATATCTTCGCCTCTGACCACTCTATTCCCAATTCCGTCACGCTGGATACCTTCCGTAAAATTGTGGAACGTGTCAAGGCGCAAAAGCCATAAGAAATACGGCAAAAGCCGCATCTACGGGATAGACTTTTTTGTCCCTGTGTGATACAATAATACAGGCTCAACAAGGGAGTAAAGCCGCTGCCTCAGACCGGTAGCCGGCTTTTTCCTTTTTTCTGTTTTTTACTGTGAGGCTTTGTAAATGAAAAAACAATTTGTCAGGCAGGAATTTCGTGAGGGCGCCAAGGTCGGCATACCGGTCGCCATAGGATACTTTGCCAGTAGCATTGCGCTGGGCATTATGGCCAGCCGCGCCGGTCTGCATCCCCTAAAAGCGACCTTTGTCAGTATGTTGCTAAACGCTTCTGCCGGTGAATACGCCTTTTTTACCACCCTACTGGGTGCGGGAAGCTACGCCGAAATGGCCATCATGCAGTTTGTTGCCAACGCCCGGTATCTGTTGATGTCCTGTGCCATCGGACAGAAAATGTCTCCCTCCTTAGCGGCGGGACGCCGTCTTTCCATCGGGTTTGGACTGACGGATGAGCTATTTGGCGCGGCTGTGGCAAGGCCCGGTTTTGTCAGTGCCCCCTTCTACTATGGGATGATGTCTATCGCTTTGCCCGGCTGGGCACTGGGGACCCTGTTCGGCGCTTTGCTGGGTGATTTACTGCCCACGGTGGCTGTAACCGCGTTGGGCATGGGGTTATACGGAATGTTCCTTGCTATTGTCATTCCCAAGGCAAAAACAAGCAAGGTCATGTTTGGCGGAATATTTTCCGCTATGCTGCTCTCCCTTTTTGCCACCCTGTTGCCCGGTATTCGGCAGCTTTCCGGCGGTGTGCGCATCATTGTTCTGACTGTACTGGTATCCGTCGTTCTTTCCGTTACATTTCCCATACCGGATGGACCGGAATCACCAACAGACGTCGGGGAGGTAGCATCATGAGAGCAAATTACTGGTTATATCTGCTGGTGGCGGCTTTGGTCACCTTTGCCATCCGCGCACTGCCCATGTTCTTTATCCGCAAACCGATCCGCAACCGGTTTATCCGTTCCTTTTTGTATTATGTTCCCTTCGTCACCCTGTCGGTCATGGTTTTTCCGGCTATCGTCACCGAGCCCGGCAACCTTTGGGTTGGCATTGGCGCCATGGTTATCGGCGTGATCACTGCCTGGCTTTCCGGCAATCTGTTCCTGTGCGCAAGCTCGGTATGTATAATCACTTTGGTACTGGGGCTGCTGCTTCATTGATTAAACGCAAAAACGGAGTCTTTCCACTTTAGGAAAGGCTCCGCTTTTTTAAGCTTTTATTCCGGCTGCCCGGCAGGATCAGAACGCAATCTTCTCTTCGACATACGCCGCTACGTCATCAATGGGAATACGCACCTGCTCCATGGTATCACGGTCACGGACAGTAACACAGCCGTCACCGGCCTTTTCACAGTCACCAAAGGTATCAAAATCCACGGTGACACACAGGGGGGTACCAATCTCATCCTGACGGCGGTAACGCTTACCGATAGAACCGGCCTCGTCAAAGTCGACCATAAACTTGCTGGCAAGCTTATGATACAAGGGCATAGCCTGCTCGCTCAGCTTTTTGGACAGCGGCAGCACAGCCACCTTGTAGGGGGCCAGGGCGGGGTGCAGATGCAAAACCACGCGGACATCATTCTTTTCGGGGTCGACCACCTCTTCGTCATAGGCCTCACACAGGAAAGCCAGCGCAACACGGTCGCAGCCTAGGGACGGCTCGATAACATAGGGAATGTAATGCTCGTTGGTCTCTGCATCAAAGTACTCTAAGCTCTTACCACTCTCCTGCTGATGACGGCCAAGGTCATAATTGGTACGGTCAGCAATGCCCCACAGCTCGCCCCAATCGGTAAACGGGAAAGCATATTCAATATCCGTGGTGGCACGGCTGTAGAACGCCAACTCTGCGGGCTCGTGGTCGCGCAGACGCATATGCTCCGGCTTAATACCCAGGCTGGTCAGCCAGCTGCGGCAGTAATCCTTCCAGAAGGCAAACCACTCCAGATCGGTGCCGGGCTTACAGAAGAACTCGCACTCCATCTGCTCAAATTCACGGGTGCGGAAGGTAAAGTTACCAGGGGTAATCTCGTTACGGAAAGCCTTACCGACCTGGCATACGCCGAAGGGCAGCTTGCGGCGGGTAGAACGCTGAATATTGGCGTAGTTGACAAAAATACCCTGAGCGGTCTCGGGACGCAAGTAACAGGTGCTGGTGTTATCCTCGGTAACGCCGATAAAGGTCTTGAACATCAGATTGAATTTGCGGATGGGGGTAAAATCGTGCTTGCCGCAAACGGGGCAGACCACATCGGCATGCTCCTGAATAAAGGTGTCCATCTCTTCAAACTGCATAGCATCCACATTGACCTCGGGATGAATGTCACCAATCAGCTTGTCCGCACGCTGACGGCTGCGACAGCTTTTGCAATCGATCAGCGGATCAGAGAAGTTGCCCACGTGGCCGGTGGTAACCCAGGTCTGCGGATTCATGATTATGGCAGCATCTAGACCCACATTATAGGGGCTTTCCTGCACAAACTTTTTCCACCATGCGCGCTTGACGTTGTTTTTAAACTCTACGCCAAGAGGGCCGTAATCCCAGCTGTTGGCAAGGCCGCCGTAGATCTCACTGCCGGCGTAGACAAAGCCGCGGTTTTTGCACAGGTTGATAATTTGGTCCATTGTCTTTTCGTTGTGTTCCATAATATTGCTCTCCTAAACAAAACGGCCGGTTGCCCTCGCAGGCTGCGGGGGGCTTGACCGTTGAAATAACAATATGTATAATGTTCTATTTTAAAACCTTTGCGGCTTTTCGTCAAGTCCTCATTGACTTTTTTTGTTGTTTATGTGTAGCGTTACAATAGATGTGAG
>DCHC01000026.1:0-676 GCA_002314755.1 Faecalibacterium sp. UBA1762
CGGAAATCGCGACCGACCCCGCGCGTAAGGATATGAATGTGATCTTTTTGCCCAAAACGGTACAAACCGGAGAAAAACCCTTTGTGCTGGTAATTGCAGGCGGCGGCTATCGCAATATTTGCACCTTTAGCGAGGCATTTCCTCTGGCGGCACGGCTGAATGAGCTGGGGTATGATGCGTTTTGCCTGACCTATCGGGTCGGCAAATCGGGTGTTTTCCCCCATCCTATGGAGGACTTAGCGGCTGCGGTGCGTACAGTTTTGGCAAACAGGCAATCCTTTGGCGTCAGCGGGGAGTATATCGTCAGCGGCTTTTCCGCGGGGGGCAATCTGACTGCTTTATGGGGTACTGTTGCCTACGGCTACGCCGCCTATGATCTGCCCGCACCTAGGGCGATGTTCCCGGTTTACCCGGTCGTCAGCGGGCGGATACCCGGGGGCTGTCCGGAGCTGCAGGGCTGTTTTCTGGCAATGGTAGGCGAGCGGGACACCGACAAAAAGCTGGAGCAATATGATGTGCTTCGGTTGCTGGACAGTCATTATCCCCCCTGCTATATCACTTGCGGTAAAAATGACGGCGTGGTCAACCCCGCCAACAGTGAGCAGCTGAAAGCCGGACTGGACGCGCTGGGCATACCGGCTGTTCTGGATGAGAGCGAAAACGCTCAGCATGGTTT
>DCHC01000026.1:681-1935 GCA_002314755.1 Faecalibacterium sp. UBA1762
TTTGGGGACGGCGAAGGTACCACCGCGGCCGGTTGGATTGACCGGGCAGTTGCCTTTGCGGAAAAGCTGGGATAATCCGGAAAAAAGGAAAGGTAAAATCATGATGGAATTCAGTTTTGTCTATGACGGTAAACCCTACCGACTGGCTGCAGAGGGAAGTTATCCCATTGACAGCAACCTGACCGTCACCGTGGAGAAAAAACAGTATCCGGAATTTTCTTCGGCAAACGGGACGGCGGAAAGCTACACTTTGTGGTTTGAAAACCCGGGCATAACAAACAGCGGAATATTAGAAAAGCTATTGGATTGTGATACCTTACTGCCCATTATCGGCAAGCCCATGAACCGGGGTGTACAGCCCACCGATGAGCAGAGCTATCTGGAATACTGGAACGGCCCCACCGATTCGGTTCATTATTTTGATGACGATGCAGGCAGCGCGCAGGAGTTTGCCTGCAAGAAAGAGTTTTTGTGTCTGCGCGCCCAGCGTAGTTTTTCCTCTTGGGGCGGCAGATCCTCTGATCGAACCATGCCGTTTTTCCATCTGCACGGACAGGATCCCCAGGGGAAGGCGGCTGGTGCGTTTGTGGCAATCGGCTGGACCGGTGACTGGCAGGCGACCTTTACGGCAGAAAATGGCGAGAACCCCGGTATCCGGGTGCAGACCGGTTTGAAAAATGCCCGGTTTCTGTTGCATCCGGGGGAAAAGCTTCGTACCACTGGTGCGTTGGTCATGCCCTACCGGGAGGGTGAGGCAGATACTGACGGCTACAATTTGTTCCGCAGGCTGATACAGGCGCATTTTACTCCCCACACCCGTCACCCCGAGCAAGCGGAGGCCCTTTTTGCCGTGGAGATGTGGGGCGGTCTGCCGGGGCAGGAGATTACACGACGCATTTGTCAGCTGCAGGATCACGGGGTGGAGTTTGACCAGCTCTGGATTGATGCCGCCTGGTATGGGGACTGTGAAAACTCGGACACCTGCTTTGGCTCAGAGTGGGCGCAGTACACCGGCGACTGGAGCATCAATCCCCATATTCACCCGGCAGGTATGCAGGATATCAAGGCGGCGCTGACCCGTAAGGGACAAAGGCTGATGCTTTGGGCAGAGCCGGAGCGGGTGACCGATTATGTTTTAGAGCATTCGGATTTTTATCAGCAAAACCCGCAGCTGGTGATCCGGGGGGAGGATCCGCTGTTCAATCTGCTGAATTTGGGGGAGCAAAAGGCGGAGGATTACATCTTTGACGTCAT
>DCHC01000026.1:1969-8526 GCA_002314755.1 Faecalibacterium sp. UBA1762
ACATTGGCTGCTACCGGCAGGATTTCAATATGGAGCCCGCAGCATTCTTTGCAAAGCGGGATACGCCGGACCGGCAGGGCATCACCGAGATCAAACATATCATGGGACTGTACAGTCTGTGGGATCGGCTGCAGCAGCGGTTCCCGCAGCTGATGATCGACAACTGCGCCTCCGGCGGGCGGCGGATCGATATCGAGACCACCTCCCGTGCCATTCCCTTTTTCCGCAGTGACTATCAGTGCAGCTTTACCGCCACACCGGAGGTGGAGCAGGTCCATAACGCCGGTATTTCCCGGATACTGCCCTGCTCGGGCTGTACCACCAAGGTGAAAGGGGATACCTATACCGCCCGCAGCGCCTATTCCGCCAGCTTTGGCCTTGCTTGCTATAATGCGGTATTCCAGACCATGGATGAGGCCGATTTTGCCTGGGCGGCGGGTATTTGTGCCGAATACCGCCGTATTCAGCCCTATTTCCGCAAGGATTTTTATAATCTTGCCAGCGCAGTGTACGATGATACCGCCTGGGCGGTGTGGCAGTATGATGATCCGGCCGAGGGCAGCGGCGTTATTATGGCTTTCCGCCGGTCGGTGTCCCCGTACAACGCGATCTGTCTGCAGCCGAAGCATATTTCGATACAAACCCGGCTGGAGCTACTGGATGGAAACGGGACGGCGGTCTTTGAGGACGGAGAGCTGAAAATCACCCTGCCGGAAAAACGCAGCAGTACGGTGATCCTCTATCGGAATGATGGCTAAAGCCTACGGGTCAAAAGAGAAAGCTTTATAAAGGAGGCGGCAGCGTCGATGAACAGTGCCGCAAACGCGTTGATAACCACATTGTGCTGCCGTTTGACTGACAGTCCTTTGCCGGGTGGATACTTTTCCCGGTTGTTAGCAGCAGCTTTTTGAAAAGGGAAAAATAGCCTATATTATGCTAAAAGGCGCGGTACTGCGTCGATTCTACCCGGATCCGTGGATGTGTAACAGCTGCGACCTGGATATTCTGGTCCAGTGGAGCAGATTGACCGGGCGGTGACAGTCTGCCTACAGGCGTTTCCGCCCTCCCGTATCGGTCATACGGATCACGGTGTCTCCATGATGCTGTATGACCGGGTCGGTCTGGAAATTCGCTATTCCGTTATCGAGGATTCTACACCCCGGGCAGACGGTGTGCTGCAGAATCTGTGGCTGCTGGCACGCCAGGCCAATAGCGAGGAAAAGGAAGCGGTTTGCTTCCGGGAGCGGCGTATGAATATTGTCTGCCGGAGGCGTATTTCTACTATCACCTCATCTACCATACGGTAAGTCAGCGCCAGTTGGAGCGGAGCCGTCGGATACTGAAATATTTAGACTTAAAGTAACTTTTTCTCTGCATAGAATCGATTTTTGGCTGTCCCAAAACCCGGGACAGCCTTTTTGGGTTCTGCTATTGACTTCTTGTGGTTTTGTTTATAGAATAGAAGACGAAAAGTGTCCCATTTGGAACACTTTCTCCTAAAATGAATGCGCGTAGAGAAAAGGCTCATACTCAAAAAAAGAGAAAGGGGATTGCTGTGGAGAATCTTTTGGATCAGTTGCCCCCGCAGGAGGCAAACCTGCTGTATGCATCACAGGGACCATGTGTTTTGCCGGAGGCGGTCCCTTTTACGAAGGGACAGGAGCTTTACCGGGAAAAAAGTGTCGCGCTGCTGCAACAGGGCAGCGCGATCGTATATCGGTTGGATGAAAGCGGTGCCAGACTGGTAATCCGATCCCTGTATGCGGGGGATCTGTTTGGCGCAGCTTCGGTTTTCGGCGATTGGAAAAAAGGCGCAAGCAGTGTTTTGGCAAAGGGGGAGGGCAAAGTCCTTTATCTGCCGGAAGAGCTATTTACCCAAATACTGAAAAGCTGCCCGACCGTGGCGTTGCGGTATATCCGATATCAAAGCGACCGTATCCGCTTTTTGAATCGGCGGATGGACGCCTTTGCTGCCGGTTCCACCCAGCAGAGGCTGTATGAATTTTTGACCGCTCAGGCGGATCAGGATGGGGTTTGCTACGTAGCAGATAATATGGCGCAGCTGGCGCGTATGTTGCATGTGGGCAGAACCAGCCTGTATCGGGATCTTGCTGCGCTGGAGCAGCGGGAGCTAATCATCCGGGACGGGAAAAAAGTAATCCTTAACAGATAGACTATGGAATAAAAAGAAAAGAGATAAGCTTCGGAGGATTGTTCAGCATGAAAAAGGTAACAAAAGCAGTGGCTCTGTTGGCAGTTTTGACCCTTTTAGCGGGTTTTGCGGGTTGTGCGGTACAAAACAGTGCCCGGCAGCCGGAAACAACGGATGCCCAGTCATTCAGTGAGCCCACGGATACGGAAGCAGAAAGTGAAACGGAAAAAGACAACACTATAGCAGCGGAAAAGCTACAGTTGTCGGTTGCCGCGCTCAAAGGGCCGACCGGGGTAGGCATGGTTAAGTTGATGCAGGACGCCGCAGATGGCGTGACCCAAAACGATTATGTCTTTACCGTGGCAAGCGCGGCGGATGAGATCAGTGGCAAGCTGGTCAGCGGAGAGATCGATATCGCCTCGGTGCCCACCAATCTGGCGGCAAAGTTGTATGCAAAGACCGGTGGCAAGGTACGGATGCTGGCAGTCAATACGCTGGGGGTACTGTCTGTACTTTCTTACGATGATACGGTCACCGGCATTGCGGACTTGTCCGGTAAGACCATCTATTCTACGGGGGAAGGCAGCAATCCGGAATATATTCTCCGCGCCTTGGCGGAGGCTGCAGGGGTGACCGACCTGGATATTCAGTTTGTGGCTACCAATGATGAGCTGGTGGCAAAGCTCATTAGCGGACAGGCGCAGATTGCCTTGGTACCTGAGCCTGCCGCGACCACGGTTCTGGCAAAAGCAGAGGGTCTGCAGACCGCTTTTTCTATCAATGAAGCCTGGGAACAGCTGGAGGAAGGCAAGCTGATGATGGGGTGTGTCATTGCACTGGACAGCTTTGTGGATCAAAACACCGCAGCGGTGGAAGTCTTTCTGGAGGAGTACAAGGCCTCTATCGGGTATACTCTGCAGGATACACAGGGTGCGGCGCAGCTGTGTGAAAAATTCGAGGTCATTCCGTTAGCTGCGGTGGCGCAAAAGGCGATCCCCGGTTGCAATCTGGTGTATGTAGACGGTACGGAAATGCGTGCCCAGATCTCCGGCTATTTTGAAAAACTGCTGGCGTATGACCCATCCTCTTTGGGGGGCGCTTTGCCGGGTGAGGAGTTCTATTACCATGGGGAAGCTTAAAAAATATCAAATACCTCTAAAAAACGGAATATCCACCGTGTTTTGGCTGGCGGCGTGGCAGCTGGCAGCCAAAACGGTACCGGAGAACCTGGCAGTATTTCTGCCGGGTCCTTTTGCGGTTTTTCGCGCTTTTTGCAAGCTACTGCCCCAGCCTGTTTTTATGCAGGCGGTGGGTGCCACCCTTTTGCGTATTTTTTTTGGGTTGGCGACCGGCTGTCTGACCGGTTTTGCGTTAGGGGTATTGACTAGTCAGTTTTCCGCGGTGGATACGGTTTTTTCTCCGCTGCTGCGGATCATCCGGGCAGTGCCGGTGGTATCCTTTATCATTTTGGCGTTTCTGTTTATTTCGTCTGACCGACTTCCTGCATTTATCGCTTTTCTGATGGTCACCCCCCTATTGTGGCAGACAGCTCACGACGGACTACGTTCGGCAGATCTGCGCCTGCTGGAAATGGCGAAGGTGTACCGGCTGTCCCGTTTTCGCACGCTGGTGGAAATACGCCTGCCTTTGGTTGCCTCACAGATCCTGTCTGCGGTGGTCAGCGCGGTGGGTCTTGCATGGAAATCCGGCGTAGCGGCAGAGGTGATCTGTACCCCGGCGGTTTCGTTGGGCAAGGCAATTTACCGGGCAAAGGGCAGCCTTGCCTTTGACGAGGTATATGCGGTAACCCTTGTTGTGGTGCTGCTTAGCCTTTTTTTGGAAAAAACCGTCAAATGGATTTGGACAAAGCTGACTGTCGGTGAAAAGGGGGTGAGATGACGTGCTGCAGCTGAAAAAGGTGAGCTTTTCTTACGGGGGTACCCCTGTTCTAAAGGATTTTTCTCTCACAGTAGAGGATGGACAGGCGGTCTGCCTGCAGGGAGAATCCGGCTGCGGAAAAACGACTGCTATACGGTTGCTGCTGGGTTTGGAGCATTCCCTGTTCGGGGTGATATCTGCGCCGGAAAGAATCAGTGCGGTTTTTCAGGAGGACCGTCTGGTGGAGAACAGGTCGGTACAGCGCAATCTTTTGGCGGTCCTGCCCCGAACCCGGTGGCCGGATACCCGTCATTTGAATGCTTTGCTGAATTCAGCAGGGTTACAAGGCATGGCACACCGGCGGGTGGCGGGGCTTTCCGGTGGACAAAAGCGCCGGGTTGCTCTTTTGCGCGCTGTTCTTTATGACGGGGACGCCCTGATTTTGGACGAACCTTTTAACGGGTTGGACCGTGACAGTAAGCTGCGGTGCGCGCAGCTGGTGCAGGAGATGTTTTTACAAAAAGGCAGGCCGGTGCTGGTGGTCTCCCACATGACGGAGGATGCTGTTCTGCTGCATGCGCAGACGGTCAAAATGGTTCGACAATCCGTTGAAGAGCAGTAGCGGTCCCCGCAGGGTTGAATTTTGTAAGAAGGTACTGATGCGAGGTCACCCCGAATCTGCAAATAGCCCCTGAACAAAGGAATAAACAAAGTTAGAGTGAGAAGGTTTACCCTTACAAAAGAAGATGAAGAACCGAAAGAAATTGTCAGAAATGAAAATGTGGAAATAGCTTTATTCCGCTTGATTTCCCTGTGTTTCTTTGGTAAAATGTATGCGGGGTAGTGTATCCGTTTACAGGATGACAATATTATGATATCCAGCCATATCAGTGGCACAGTGACCGTGGCGGGGAACACGCTGTTTAATACGAAAGGTTGATTTTCCGTATCTCTAATATACAGGCGGGTACGGTTTTTGTTATATCTGATAATACCGGTATCATCCCTTTGAAGCATGATACAGGTAATGACGGTACCATCTTTAAAGTATTCCACCGAGAGCTCAGGTGCTTCCTATACTGTAAATGGAATACCGCGGAGCAGCACATAACCACAGCTGGGTGACCAATCGCAATTGCCGCCCTATGTTGCAAAAATCGATGAAGATAATTATGCTTCCCTTGCAGAGGCTATTGCTGCGGTACTTACCAACGGCACTCAGCTCGCCATTGCCATGGTTGCGGATGAGACCATTGATGTGAATACGGCTCCCTCTTACCGTTGCGGTTGAGCAAAACATTGTGCTTGATATCAACGGTCATACGGTGCAGAGCAACTGCTCTTCCGGTGCATCCTCTGCTTTAATCACCAATTACGGTACATTGAAAGTCAAGGATCGTACGGATACAAGTGGGGACAGTACCGGTTCTGGCAACCTGATTAACAACTACGGAACGTTAACTTTTAAGAGCGGCTACTGAAAAATGTCAGCAGCGGTTATCTGGCCTACGGTATTTACAATTACAGTACCGGTACGGTTTCTTTGACTGGCGGCAAGGTAGAGATAGCCTTTGCAAGCGCCGTGCAAGTGTACCGGTCTAATAGATTCGGTAATTTGGCAAATATGAATCAAACACCCAAAAATAAGAAAAAGCAAAAAGGGTACAGTAAGTATTCATGAAGCTAAAGTATGAATTTGTTATCATACCTATGGTGGGCCAGCAGATTGCAGAGCTGACAAGGAAGAGCGCAGTAAAAAAGGATTGTCTTATTTGACTGAATGATACGGCGCGGCAAATTTTTGAATATCTGCAAACAGAAATACGGAAGAAGAGATTATCGAAAAACTTACAGGGCAGTACGATGTGCCCAGGGAGCAGCTGATGGCCGAAGTGGAAAGATCAACGCAGAAGCTACGGGAAGGCGGTCTTTTAAATGAGTGAACAATTTGATATCAAACTTGCGGATAAAATGATACATTGTTCAGTCATGTATCCGTCAACGGCGGAGTTTTGTAACAATTATTGGACAGTTCAACCGCCGGAGATTTTTGTTAAGACGGAACAAGCGGATATTGACGCAGAACGGGTACTTGCCGAAAAAGAGGATGCAAGACTTGCGCTGCCCAAAACACACTATTCAGATTCTTACCTGGAAACATTGGCACTTTACAGAAAAATAATCCACGCGCTGCTCCCCCATAATGTTTTACTTTTTCACGGCGCTGCCATCGCCAAGGACGGCAAAGCTATACTGTTTACCGCACCCAGCGGTACCGGTAAAACCACCCATATCCGCTTGTGGTATCAGGTCTTTGAGGATAAGATCCGTGTTATTAATGGGGATAAGCCCCTGTTGGTGTTTACACCGCAGGGTGTAACAGTCTGCGGTACGCCATGGCAGGGTAAAGAGGGATACGGTCAAAATGTGAGTATGCCCTTGCACGCAATTTGCGCTTTGGAGAGGGATACTACCAACCATATCGAAAAGCTGGATATCATACAGGCTCTGCCGGGGCTGATGCAGC
>DCHC01000026.1:8566-12568 GCA_002314755.1 Faecalibacterium sp. UBA1762
AGATGATGGCCTTGATTGGCAGGCTGGAAAAGGTGGGCTTATACCGTTTAGGCTGCAATATGGATCCCGAAGCTGCGGTGGTGGCGGAAAGAGGTATACTGCATGGCGACCTTTGAAGAAGAGTTGGAGCGTTCCGGTTACCTATGCTGGACCAATGTGGGCGTCAGTATGATGCCGCTTTTGCGTCAGCATCGGGATATTATGATATTGCAAAAAAAGGGGCCGCAGCGCTGCAAAAAGCTGGATGCAGTTCTTTTTAAGCGGGATAACGGTCAGTATATTCTGCACCGAATCTTAAAGGTGTATCCGGATGGGTATTGGATTGTGGGGGATAACTGTGTTTCCGGTGAGCATGTTCGGGAGGATCAGGTACTGGCGATTATGACTGGCGTTGTCCGTAACGGCAAAACCATAATAGTTACCGATAAAGCATACCTGGCCTATGTACATCTGTGGTGCGATATCTATCCTGTGCGTATCTTTGTGCTGCATTGCCGCAATGCGGTTATGCGACCGCTATACAAACTAAAGAAAAAACTGTTTGGTGAATGTTCTCTGTTTCACGGAGAAAATGCGGTATTTGCCAGAAATTGTAAAAAGAAATAGAAAATATACAAACAGTAATCAATATAACAAATAAGAAAACCCCTGTCAAGGATGTATTGCGGTTTTGCTCACATCCATGACAGGGGTTTTATAGACATCGGAATAGGCTATGCAGAAAAAGTCATTCCACTAAAAAGCCTTACTCTATCCACAGCTCTAACCCGCCAAGCAGGCCGCTGGGCGCAATGGGCAGATACCGGGAGAAAGCATCCCGATCAGCATGGACAAGAGTATTGCCCACGGTGACACAAACAGTGTTGCTGCCGGTTTGTGCTGCAGAGCTGATATCGTAACAGTAGGGTGGAGCAACACGAATACCGCAATCCTGTCCGTTGACGGTCACCCGGGCGTTTTGGCCAACCCTGCCCAGATTCAGCGCCAGTTTACCGCTATGCTCCGGGATATTCAGGGTGAAAGAATAGCGCATCAGACCGCTGAAATCCGGATGACAGTTGCGCCCGGTGAAATTGAAGAACTTCGTATATCTGCCTAATGGACGAAAAGCGGTCAGATCGGAGTAATCGGCAATCTCCAGGCTGAAGTCGGGGGCAACCGGTATGGCCTTACTGTAACGGGGTGCTGTGGGGAACTCCTCAGCCTCGTCAAACACCAGCAACAGAGACTGGTAGGGTACAAGCTTGATTGGGACAAGCCCATCCACGGTGCGGTCGGCGGTAATGCCCTGGGCTGTGGCGGCTGCGGGATTGCCGGTGTGCGCCGCAGCAACAATGGCGGTATCCAACGCCATCATATCCACCCGGGCAAAGCTGCCCCGGCAGGGCAGGGTCAGGGTGACCTCGGCAGGGGCCGCGACATCCTCATTAAACAGCATAAACAAATCTTTCCCGTCCCGTTTGGCGTGATAAATCCGCAGCAAGGGGGCATTGCCGGTGACAGTCACATCCACTGCACTCAGTTGGCGCAGGGTATCCGGTAGTTGACTGACCGGTACAGAAATACCGAAAAGACAGCCGAAGGCGTCAAACATATTTTCCGGATAGCTATCGGTAAACAATACCGGCAGACCGGCGTCTGCAAGTTTTTTCAGTGTCTTCAGTACAGGCAGTCCGTGATGGTCCGCATGGGGTATAATCAGTGCGCTAAAGGTTTCATGGTGAATGCAAAGCTTTCCGTCTCTGACAACTGCATTCTGCAAAAAATCTGCCGGGACAATATCAAAGTCGTAGTGAGCGTCATAAATCGCTTTTGCGGCAGGCTGAAGATCGTCTGCCTCCAAAAAACGGCTGGCCCATTCTCCCTCCATATTGTAAAGGATGGCAGCACTTGCCACATGGTCCGCGCCCTCTAATAAATGGGCAGTACGGTTCATATACCGCATAATGGCGCTGAACCCGTCAAAGGAGGGATCCTTACCCTCCACACCAAAATGGGGCGGGCAGTCCGGGTCGGGGAAAAAACTGCTAAAGGCGTGGGGCACAAAACGGTTGATGCCCCGCACGAGCATGTGGTCAGCAAGATACTTCATAAAGACAGTATCCTCCGCCCAACCGAACGCACCGAATATTTCGCACATGGCGCGACCCTGCATGGCGGGGTTCAGGTGGGCAAGGCTGGCACCCAGCTTTGCCAGAACATAGTGGTAAAAGCCGCCCTCCAGCGCACCGCGGCTGCAGATGGTGTTGTGGGTATAATGCTCCAGACCGGGTATAATCTGGTGCAGTACCACGTCAATACCGCTCATATCCTGATCCTGCAGGGCGCGGAAATAGTGACCGGCACCGGGGCCGGTGCGGCAGTTCATATCCTCAATGATATGGCCGATATACTGTACCCCATGTTCATGCGCCCAGGTGGCAAGCTGCTTTGTAAAGTTCTTGCGGTATTGGTCGGTGACAGTATCCATATAAGCATATCGCAGCTGACTTTGGGCGTCCCCATTACAGTCATCCTCATACCATAGCAGATTTAGCCGGGGCAGGGGATCGTAATCCAACTGCTTTTCCATTTCGGCAAAAAAGGCGGGGTTCCAGGGCAGGGACAGGCCCTGTTTGCCGATAGAGGCAAAATAAAAGCCGTAATCTACCCGTTGCTGCTGGCTGTAGGTGTTGCCAAGGCACGGTTCATCACTGAAAAAGCCCGCAAAAGTGGTTCCAAAATATTCTTTGTAACGGGCGTAGTGAGGCTCGTAAACCGCATCCAGCAGCACTCGGCAGCTTTCGGCAGACATCATATCAATATATTCCGCCCTGCCGAACCGACGGCTGGCGTAGTAGTAAAAAATTCGCCAGACGCCGGTTGGGATATCCCAGTACAGGTAATTTCCATCCAGCTTTTCGGTTAGACAAACCGGTTCCCCGTAGGTCTTTTCGGCGTCATCCGCATGACGGTGGTAGGCATAAATGCCCAGCAGTTCATCGCCCTCCTGCAACGGGTTTAAAAAGGAAGCGTCGGCTACCGGACCTGCCACATCGATATGAAATTCTGCCAGCTGCCATTGACGCAGCTCCGGGTGCTCGGAAGCGATTTTACCTGCGGCATGGCCGGTGGGAAACCTGTCATCATCCAACAGCCAGACCTGCATATCCCGTTTTTTCGCCTCGGCGAGAATGCAGTCCATATCCCGCCACCAGGTCTCACCGCAAAAATCCGGATGGGGACGGCTTTCCACGCACAGTGCACGGCAGCCGCTTTGGTAAATCGTTTCTATCTCAGAGGGTATTTTTTCAAAATGATCTCCATGCTGCCAAAAGAAAGGCATCATATAGTTTGCCTCTTTGCCCTGCAGCACATCCTGTAAACGCTGGTTCATCCTTCATCTATTCCTTTCTGTTTTCCGCATTGTAGGGCAACGCCCGTTTTCATTTTAACGGCAGCAAGGAAACTTGTCAAGGTAGCTGACCTGCAATTTTGAGGGTAACCGGCGTGCAAATCAGCAAATCAGCAACAGATAACATCAGCCAGAAAAATCTTCCTTTTCCGGCTTGTTTGTGATAGAATAATACTGAAGTAGACTGTCTGATTAAAGAATAGTAAACAGTACATTATACGCCAAAGGAGAAATAAAATGGTGAACTGGAAAGAGAACGGTAAACTAAAGCTCTTAATCATTGTCGGTACCCGTCCGGAGATCATCCGGTTGGCGGCGGTCATCAATAGATGCCGCACCTATTTTGATACGATCCTGGCACATACCGGACAAAACTACGACTATAATCTGAACGGCGTATTCTTTAAGGATCTTTGCCTAGCCGATCCGGAGGTGTATCTGGATGCTGTGGGCAGCGACCTGGGCGAGACCATGGGCAATATCATCGATAAAAGCTATAAGCTGATGGTTCAGCTGCAGCCGGATGCAGTGTTGGTATTGGGTGATACCAACAGCTGCCTGTCAGTCATCGGCGCAAAGCGGTTGCATATCCCCATTTTCCATATGGA
>DCHC01000009.1:0-4260 GCA_002314755.1 Faecalibacterium sp. UBA1762
ACATCTATTGTAACGCTACAGTTTTGCTTTGTCTGTTTTGCGGTACGCTTGACAAGCTTGCCTTGATGCGGTATGCTATGGTGTCTAATACAAAGGTTTTTATCTGCACCAGTCACTGGCAACTAATCAACAGGAGGAACCAATATGGAAACAGTGGGTCGTTTTGCACCCTCCCCCAGCGGTAGAATGCACCTTGGCAATCTTGCCTGCAGCTTAATTGCCTGGCTATCTGCCAAAGCAGCGGGCGGTAAAATTGTACTACGAATTGAAGACCTGGATGCGGACCGCTGCCCCAGGCACTATGCCGATGCATTGGAACATGACCTTCGGTGGCTGGGATTGGTTTGGGATGAAGGCGGTTCTGTCGGTGGTCAACACGGTCCCTATTACCAAAGCGAACGCAGCCATATTTATGCAAAAGCTTACCGTAAACTGGAGCAAATGGGCATTACCTATCCTTGCTTTTGCAGCCGAAGCCAACTGCATGCCGCAAGTGCGCCCCACCGTAGCGACGGTCAAGTCGTGTATGCCGGCACCTGCAGAGCATTAACCCCTGAACAGGTCTCTCAGAAAATAGTTGCCATTGGCAGGTTACCCGCCATGCGTCTACGGGTTCCGGATGAGACGCTATCTTATATAGATGGCCACCTGGGTGAATACTCTGAGTACCTGCCTACCGAATGCGGTGATTTTATTTTGCGACGGTTTGACGGAGTATACGCTTACCAGCTTGCTGTGGTTGTAGATGACGCGGCAATGGAGGTCACGCAGGTCGTCCGCGGAGCGGATCTTGCTTCTTCAACACCGCGGCAGCTGCTGCTTTACCGTCTGCTGAATCTACCCGCTCCCCGGTTTTACCATATTCCCCTGCTGCTTGCAGCAGACGGTCGGCGTCTTTCCAAAAGAGACGGGGATGATAGCCTTGAAAATTTGCAGAAAAAATATACCGCTGAAGAAATCATCGGAAAGCTTGCCTTTGCCTACGGACTGAATCCAGAAAATATACCGCGATCTCCGAAAAGTTTGATTGCGGATTTTGACTGGTCAAAAATTCCAAAGCAGGATATCTGTCTGCCGAAGGATCTTTTTTGAGCCTTTGATTCTGACTTTTAGAAAGCTTTTATTTTATAATTTGTATAAGGAGGTACCGCCTTTGCAAGCTTTTCAGTCCAATTATTCTCACCGTGTTATTGCCCGTATAGAAACTGACTTTGATGACAAATTCGGCATTCCCCGACAAAGCGGTCTTATTCCGTCTTTACACAGCCGAATTATCTTTGAGCCGGAATATCGAAACCCGGATTGCTTACGAGGAATAGAAGATTTTTCACATCTGTGGCTGATTTGGCAATTTTCTTGTGTTGAGCGCCGTGGTTGGAGCGCCACTGTGCGTCCTCCCCGGTTGGGCGGCAACACCCGCATGGGTGTTTTTGCAACCAGATCTCCTTTCCGTCCGAACCCTATCGGCTTAAGCTGTGTACAGTTTGTCGGTGTTCTTCAAGACCCCCGGCTTGGTCCGATACTGGAGGTCGCCGGCGCAGACCTTTTAAACCGTACCCCGATTTTGGATATTAAACCTTATCTGCCCCACGCCGATTGTCATCCGGATGCAACAGGCGGTTTTTCCACTCCGCTTGTGGAAAAACAGCTTCAGGTAAACTGTCCGGCTGAGCTGCTGCACCGTTTACCCAGCTCCAAACAAACCGGGCTGCTGGATGTTTTAGCACAGGATCCCCGGCCTGCTTATCAGAATGACCCCCAGCGGATATACGGTTTTTCTTTTGCAGGTTTCGAAATTCATTTTCGTGTAGAAAACGAAACGCTTACTGTGACTGATATCTTTTTCAATGAACTGTAATATTACATAAAAAACCGATACACAGCAGAACTTTTCTTTACTGTGTATCGGCTTTTTTAATTTTTCAGTGATTGCAGTGGGGCCGGTATCCGTCCGCCGCGATTGACAAAATCCGCACTGGAGCCCTGATGTACCGGCATAACCGGTGCGCTGCCTAACAGGCCACCCATCTCAACGGTATCTCCTACCTGCTTACCGGGCGCTGGAATAAGACGTACAGCGGTTGTTTTATTGTTCACCATACCAATTGCTGCCTCATCGGCAATAATGGCAGAAATTGTTTCTGCAGCGGTATCCCCGGGTACGGCAATCATGTCCAAACCCACCGAACACACACAGGTCATAGCCTCCAGCTTATCCAATTGCAGCGTACCGCAGGATGCCGCCGCAATCATTCCTTCATCCTCTGAAACGGGAATGAACGCGCCGGACAACCCGCCCACATGACTGGACGCCATTACCCCGCCTTTTTTTACTGCATCGTTCAGCAATGCCAGGGCTGCAGTGGTACCGTGTATTCCACACACCTCAATTCCCATTGCCTCCAGAATTCGTGCAACAGAATCTCCTACTGCCGGGGTAGGTGCCAGGGATAAATCCACAATACCAAAGGGAATATTTAACCGACGGGATGCTTCCTGTGCAACTAGCTCTCCCATTCGGGTAATATGAAATGCTGTCTTTTTGATGGCTTCAGCAAGAATATCAAAGCTTTGTTCCCTGGTTTGCTGCACTGCTTTACAGACAACGCCCGGTCCGGATACGCCCACATTGATAATACTCTCCGCCTCGCCAACACCGTGAAACGCGCCTGCCATAAATGGATTATCCTCTACTGCATTGCAAAAGACCACCAGCTTTGCACAACCAAGGCCGTCTTTGTCTGCCGTCAACCGCGCTGTCTCTTTTATTGTCTTCCCCATCAGCTTGACAGCGTCCATATTTATTCCGGCCCGGGTGGAACCCACATTGACTGAAGAGCATACCCGATCGGTACAAGCAACCGCCTCGGGTATGGACGCGATCAACTTTCGATCGCCCTCCGTCATTCCCTTTTGTACCAGTGCGGAAAAACCGCCGATAAAATTGACACCTGTTGTTTTGGCTGCCGCATCCAATGCCTTTGCAAAACACACATAATTTTCGGTACTGCTTGCCCCAGCCACCAATGCTATGGGCGTTACTGCTATTCGCTTATTGACAATGGGGATCCCGTACTCTTTTTCGATTTCCTCGCCCACACGCACCAGCTTTTCTGCCTTGCGGGTAATTTTATCATATATCTTCTGACAGGCCTTTTCTGCGTTTTCATCGCAACAAGAAAGCAAAGAGATTCCCATGGTTATGGTTCTGATATCCAGATGCTGTTGGGATATCATCTGAATCGTTTGCATTATTTCAGAATTTGACAGCATGAATTTTGCACTCCTTTATCAGATACTGTGCATCGCATTGAAAATTTCTTCATTCTGCGCATGGATATCCAGTGCCATCTCTTTTCCAAGTTTTTGAAGCTCGATGACCAGCTCTGTAAACGGCAACTTTGCTACTGTCACATCTACCACCATACTCATGGTAAAAAAGCCCTCTTGAATCGTTTGCCGTATATCCAGCACATTCACGTTATACGCACTTAATTGGCTGCAAACACGGCCGATTATTCCAACCTTATCCATGCCGACTACTGTAACAATTGCTCTCATCTATTTTCCCTCCGGTTCGTTTTCGCTTCATCTGTACTGCTTTTTTCATGTTTTTTTGACTTTTTAGAACACTACTGATATTATAACATACGAAAAAAAGACAGCCATCCACCTTTCGACAGTTGCCACGCTGATTTATTCTGTTTTTTCAAAAAAGCACACAAAGATCAGGGCTCAGCTGCCCGGTTTATTCTTTTTTATCAATCGAATTTTACTTTGTCAGAGCCTCGCGCTCGCGCTTTTCCTGCTCATAAACAGCAGCTTTCAGAATCAGCTGTCTCATTTCCTCGGACACCTGGGGATAATAGCTTTCCTCAAGCGCATCTGCGGCAACAACGTCCTTCTTTTGCATGACCTTTTCCAAACTGCCCTGCAGTGCATCCGAAACAGTATCCGCTTTGGCCTTTGCGGTAGCAATACTATTCTTTACGGTAGCAAAAACAGAATCCTTCGCCGCGATCAGTCCGTCGACAGTTGCCTTTTCGGCATTCAAAACTGCATTCTTGCATACCATGCCTACTGCCTCACCGGCTTTACGAACCGATGCTACAACATCCACACTCTTACCTGCAACGGTCTTACCTGCATTACGTACACAACCCGCAGCAGCAGTGCACTTCGCAGCCACCAGCTTAGAGGTCTCTACAGTTTTATCTGCAACGGTTTTGCCGACATTGCGCACACCGCTTACAGCAGCAG
>DCHC01000009.1:4351-57748 GCA_002314755.1 Faecalibacterium sp. UBA1762
GCGCACACCGCTTACAGCAGCAGTGCATTTTGCTGCTACTCCCTTGTTTATCTCGGAAATTTTATCAGAAACCACCGCAACTGCGTTGCTGGTTCTATGTTTGACTACCATGTCACTGCGCATCGGCGCCATATCAAATCCGTTTTGCATACTCTTATCTCCTTTATCTATTAATATAAAGTTTTCAGTCTTGTTAGTACTATATTCTTCTTCACCTATACAACTATATATTACCCCGTAATCACATTTATGTCAACCCCATATCTCGCATATTTAACATTTTTCTGTAAAATTTTCAAAATCTTTCAAAAAATATAGCATTCTCCTGCCCTATCAGCAGAAAAATGCTATAAATTTTATTTACCTTAGTTTTCTTTCGTCCGGTCCGATGGAAAAAGCGTACAGCCCTGTTTGCGAAACTGTTCCGCCTTTTTCAAAAGCAGCTCTCTGTCACAACTGAAAAATGCGGCCAGACAGTCCAGACAAAGATATTCCTTTGCCCCTCTGTCTATTAACTTCATGGTCAGCCCGACCTCCACTGTCTTCAACGCAGTACCACACTGTTTGCAGCAGCTCATTCGCAATCCATTACCTTTGCTCGCCATACACGACAGCCGTGTGCCGTAATCGGCTCATTTACAATTTCGTTTTTAACCGATTCTTTTTTACCGGTCCACAGATCTGTCAGTTGTAATGTTTTACCGGTACCCACTGCAAGACCAAAATCTTCAGTAGTGAAATGCAATAGACGGTCACTGTCTGATAGATTGAACAACCCAACCGCAATGTCCCCGTTTTCCAAAAGCTTTGCAATACAGAAGCTATCCTGATAGTTTGGCCATGTACCGCCGACAACAAAGGGTTGACGCCCTGCTGCGTCTTGATTGATTGCAATCAATTCCTGATTCAGCAATGTTTTTTTGGTTTCATCGCTCATACTGCGAATGTCGCAGCCAATCATCAGCGGCGAATTCAGCATTGCCCAAAGGCTGAAATGGGTACGGTACTCATTATCCGTGCAACCGGTAACTGCAACATTGCCTGCACCGTTCATACCAACGACCAGCATATCCATATCATTAAAGCAGTTGATACGACCAAATACCTGATCCGGCAGCTGGCTTAGGGTTAGATCACGGATAGAGGCCCAGCTATCATTGATATCTCCTGTAGAACGCCACAGATGACTGCCGGTAGAACCTATCCACTGTTTCGTTTCATCCGCACCCCAGCTGCAGGCGCTAAACACAATATCTCTACCGCAATTTGCCAGTGCCAGCCCCATCCTTCGGTAGATATCCGCACCAACACGGGTTTCCGGATGATAACAATAGTCATACTTTAAGTAGTCTACTCCCCACTGCGCAAAGGTTGCGGCATCAACAAACTCATGATCAAAGCTTCCCGGATAGCCGGCACAGGTCAACATTCCTCCGCAGGAATACATTCCAAACTTCAATCCCTTGCTGTGCAGATAATCTGCCACATATTTCATACCGTGCGGAAACTTCTCCGGGTCTGCCTGCAATTTTCCGGCATCATCCCGTACACGCAGGCTCCAACAATCGTCAATAACCAGATACTCATATCCCGCTGCAAGCAATCCGGTCTCTACCATAGCGTCTGCCGAGCGCAGCACGACCTCTTCGTTGATATCCGGTCCAAAGGTATTCCAGGAGTTCCATCCAAGTGGCGGTTTTGTAATAACCATTTTGCGATCCTTTCTTTTTTGCGTAAAAGGGTAAAATATCTCATTTACGCGCCTCTCCTACTGATTCTTTTGCAAGAAACAGTCTTTAAAGACTGTTTCACCTTCATTATAGCAGTTTTTGTCAGCATTTCAAGGTTATTTCCCGCCTAAGCCCCACTTGTGTTTTCCCTGTTTCTTACTGCCATATCTGTTGTTTTCAACAAAGAAACGAGTTTTCAACACGGTTTTCAACGACTGTTGAAAACTTTCCGCTCTGTATATTTTTGTTCCCGTTTTGGATTGCGGATTCACTTGCTTCTTTACTGCTCCGCTATGGTTGCGACTTTGAGCCATATATATAGTGTATTACCTGTTTCGGTAAACCCCATACCGGTATCTCGTATTGCAAGGTCAAACAACAGTGTGTATAATATACTCTGACACTGTAAATAAAATGTTTACTGTTTTCAACCTTGTTTTAAACAACACATACACCATATGTAAAGGATTCATCATGGAAATTTGGTATGAACTTTTGGAAACCGCAATAGATTGCTTAAAAATGCTTCCGTTTTTATTCGGTGCATACCTACTTATCGAGTACATCGAACAATTTCATTCAGTGAAACTGCAAAGAGCTCTTTCCGGAAACAGCCATTTCGGTTTTGCCGTAGGCAGCGCGTTGGGACTGGTTCCCCAATGCGGCTTCTCTGCCATGGCAAGTGAATTGTTCTCCAGTCGCATCATCACCCCCGGAACTCTGATTGCCGTCTTTCTTTCCACCTCTGATGAGGCGTTACCACTAATGCTTGCCACGGGCAATGTCCGGGATATTATCATTTTGCTCGACATCAAATTCGGCATTGCTTTGATAAGCGGTTTTACAGTTGACCGCATTGCTCATCTGCGTTGGGGAGGCTTTTCCGGTCGCCAAGAGGACATTGACTGTCACGACCACCGGGAAGAAGAAAAGGTTTTACCCGCTGCGCTGCGTCACACCCTGCACATTTTCTGCCTTGTATTTATTCTTTCTGCTATTTTGGCCATTGCTATGGAACTTGTTGGTAAGGATATTATCCGCAATCTGCTGCAGGATATGGGCATCTGGCAGGTTCCTCTTACCGCATTGGTCGGATTGGTTCCCAACTGCGCCGTCTCCGTCCTGCTGATGGAGCTTTATTCTGAGAATCTACTGACCTTCGGTAGTTTGGTCGCCGGTCTTTCCAGTGGCGCAGGTGTCGGTTTGATTGTATTGTGGCGTACCAACCCGGATAAAAAGCAAAACCTTCGTTTGACCTTTGTTCTTTATCTCTGTGCCGTAGTTTTTGGGTTGCTTCTCACAATCCTTATGTGATTTATCCTTCCCGCATTGATCTTGTACTGTGCCGTTAATATTTTACGGCACTTTTTTATTGTGAACTGTGAACCTCCCTTGCTTTTTAACTCTTACTAAAGTATAATGAAAAAGTGAAATAATGTATGAGAACAACGGTTTTTTTACCTTGTTTTCATAACGTTGGCCAGTACTGTTTTCGGTTTTAAAACGGAAAGGAATTACGATGGGAAAGAATTTTATTGTCGGTCAATCCGGAGGACCTACCGCCGTTATCAATGCCAGTCTGGCAGGCGTTGTTTCTTCCGCGTTGGATATTTGTTCAGACGGTGCTAAGATATACGGAATGCGACACGGTATTCAGGGCTTTGCAGACGGTGACATTGTGGAACTGGGTCCCCGCCTGTCTGACCCCGCAGCATCTGAGTTGCTGAAACACACCCCTGCTGCCGCTTTGGGCAGCTGCCGCCGACGTCTTCCTGACCCTCAAAAACAGCCTGATGTCTTTGAAGCTTTGTTTGCCCGTCTTCGACAGTTAGATATCGGGTATTTCTTTTATATTGGCGGCAATGACTCTATGGATACCATCCAGAAATTAAGCGACTATGCACAAACAGTTGACAGTGTTATCCGTTTTATCGGTATACCAAAAACCATTGATAACGACCTTGCTCTGACTGACCATACTCCCGGGTACGGAAGCGCTGCTCGCTATATTGCCTGCGTCATGAAGGAGCTGATTGCAGATAGCCTTGTCTATGAGGAAAAACGTGTAACTCTGGTTGAAATTATGGGTCGTAATGCCGGATGGTTAGCCGGCGCTGCTGCTCTTTCCGCCGGAACCGACTGTCCGGGACCGGATCTGCTGTATCTTCCGGAAACGCCCTTTGATATAGATGATTTTGTCGCCAGGGTTGAGGCCTTACAGACAAAACGCAAAAGTGTTGTGGTCGCACTGTCTGAGGGCATCAAGCTGGAGGACGGCCGCTATGTCTGTGAGCTTTCTGCCAGCGATGAGGAGGCTGATGTTTTCGGCCACCGACAGCTCTCCGGAGCCGCTGCAACCCTGTGTAGCATTTTAAAACAGCGGCTCGGTGCAAAATGCCGTGCTATCGAGCTTTCCACTATGCAGCGATGTGCTGCCCACATCAGCAGCCAAACGGATGTAGATGAGGCCTTTGCCGCAGGTAAAGCCGGCGTTGAAGCCGCCGTTGCCGGCAAAACAGGCTGCATGATTGTACTGACCCGTGACCCGGACGTGCCGTACCGTTTCGGCTGCTCTGCCGCGGATATTCATGGTATTGCCAATGCGGAAAAAACAGTTCCCCTGGAATGGATTGACACTGAGCACGCCACTGTTACCCCACAATTTATTGAGTATGCACTCCCACTTATCGGAGGCAAATTGCCGGATCATTTTGTCTTGTAATTTCTCTTTCTAAAAACCGACCGTAAGCTTTACGCTTTTTTACTGTTTGTATATTTCTTTTGTGACTTTTTTGTTTTTGCTCTTGACCTTCCTCCTACAGGAAGGTGTATCCTATCTTTATGCAAGGGGACAGTATGTTCCCGGAAAAGGAACCGCAAGTACTATGCGTATCAATGAGGTAGAAGCCCGTGTAGGCATCACCAAGAAAAACATCCGCTTTTATGAGGAAGAGGGACTGCTGACCCCTGCGAGAAACGCCGAAAACGGCTACCGTGACTACGGAGAGACAGAAATTGCAGTACTGCAAAAGATAAAACTGCTGCGACAGTTATCCGTATCTCTGGAGGATATTCGTCGGTTGCAGCTCGGACAGCTATCGTTACAAGACTGTATGTCCTTACAAAGCAGTCTGTTGGAAGCCCGTGCTCACGATCTGAGTCAGATGCAGAAAATTTGCCTTCTGATTGCAGAAAGTAAAGAGCGGATTTCCGATATGCAGGTGGATGTCTGGCAGACGCAGATTGCGGAACTGGAAAGGACCGGTGTACGCTTTATGAATGTCAATAATGATCAACGGAAGAAAATGGTTGCCCCTACCGTAATTACTGTAATTTTATGCGCTCTGATGGTTGGTGCTGAGATTTTGTTGGCACAGGACCTGTTTAACAGCCAAACTCCGCCATTGCTCATGCTGATTTTATTGGCATTACCAATTGCTGTCATCGGCGGTGTAATTGCTGCTCTTTGGACACGGTTCCGTGAGATTAAGGGAGGCGAAGAGGATGAAGCTTCTAAGTATTGATTATATCCCCGGTTGTGATATTGAAGCTTTGGGTATGGTTAAGGGTACTGTAGTTCAGTGCAAAAGCTTTGGTCATGATTTTATGGCAGGTATGAAAACACTGGTGGGCGGAGAAATAGCCGGATATACGGAGATGCTGAATGAAGCCCGTCAACTTTCGGTCAAGCGTATGGTCGATGAAGCGGTAGCTTTGGGAGCTGACGCCATAATCGGCATCCGATACGGCAGCGCAGAGATTATGCAGGGAGCTGCTGAGTGTATTGCTTACGGAACAGCCGTAAAAATTTTGCACGAAAACCGTTAAACCCGTTTTATGGGAGGATTGTTTCATATGGCTTTTGATGCTAACCGCGGACTTCTGGAGTATATCCGCAAGAGTCCATCTGCCTTATTTGCCGTTCAAAACGCAGTATCCGCTTTATCAGAGTTTGATTTTAGCTGTTTATCCGAACGGAAACCCTGGACCTTGCAGCCAGGTAAAAGCTATTATCTCACCCGCGGGGATAGTTGCATCGCCGCCTTTCGCTTGCCTTCTCAATTTCCGGCAGCTGAAAACGCACAGTTCCACATCTGGGCTGCCCACGGGGATTCCCCTGCTTTTCGTGTAAAACCTTTACCGGAGCTTGCGCGTCAATCCGACGCAGGATATCTTCGGTTAAATACCGAGCCCTATGGTGGAGGTAACTGGGTCAGTTGGTTTGACCGCCCTCTCTCCGTTGCCGGTCGGGTGGCATTACGAACCGATCATGGGGTACGAATACAAGCCGTGAATATCGACCGCGATATTGCCATGCTGCCCAATCTGCCAATTCATTTTAATACCCGGGTAAATGAGGGTGTTGCCATCAATAACCAAACAGATCTTTGCCCTTTACTGACCTGTGGCGACGGTAATTTGCTTGACTTACTTTCGACGGAGCTTAACTGTGAAAAAGCGGATATACTGAGCCATGAGCTTACTGTGTACTGCCGTAGTGATGGCAGAATTTGGGGTGCTGAAAATGAGTTTTTAAGCGCTCCCCGCCTGGACGACCTTGCCTGTGCTTATGCGGGGCTACAGGGCCTACTACAGGCCGATCTGCCTGCACCTGACTGTATACCCATTTGGTTCTGTTTCGATCATGAAGAAATCGGCAGTGAAACTCTGTGCGGTGCCGCCGGAACCTTTTTTGACGATTTTCTTACCCGCCTTTGTTCAGAGTTGCATTTTAACCACGAACAGCGTTTACAGATTCAGTCGCGGTCATTACTGATCTCTGCAGATAACGCGCATGCGCTTCATCCCGCCCACGGTGAAGTTTTTGACCCGAACAACCGCGTTTATATGAACAAAGGAATTGTGATTAAGCACGCAGTTGCCTATTCTACCAACGGTGTGTCGGATTGTATCCTGCGCTGTCTGTGTGAAAATCTGAAGCTACCTGTGCAACTGTTTGCCAATGTCAGCACACAGCGCGGCGGAAGTACCCTCGCAAATCTCGCCTCTACACAGGTCGGTATCCGTATGGTGGATATTGGCATCGCCCAGCTTGCCATGCATGCCGCGTATGAGACGATGGGCAGCCGGGATTTGACCTACTTTATCTCCCTTGCAAAAGGCTTCTTCAACCACCGCTTAACAGAAAACCCCGAAAACACCTTCTGCTGGGATTTTTTGTAAGATGTCTTTTCTATTAAAAAAGGATTCCCGTAAATCGGGAACCCTTTTTCTTTGCTTTGATTTCAGACAAATTATTTAGCTTTGTGCAACTGCTCCATCGCTGCGTCAATTGCAGACTTCAGCTCGCTGCCCTCGACAGCGTTCTTTGCCTGGTACATAATCTGGGTGACAGCGGCAGCGCGTCCCTGCTTTGCAAGAGCCTTGACTGCAGCAATTTTGCAGCCCTCGTTATCGCTATTCAGCATGGAAATCAAGGTATTGTAGGCGCCGTCTTCCTTGCTGTTTGAACAGGCTTCAGCAACCTGGGCAACCTTATCCAAACCCAGCTTTTCTACCTTCTCGATAACAGCAGTCAGCTTTTCCCACTTGCCCTTTTTTACCAGGGCTTCTGCATTAAAACCAAACATTTCTAAATATTCCTTTCTTTTTCGCTATGTTGATATTTTTTCAACAATATATAGTTTAGTCCCTTTTTTTCACACTGTCAACAAAACTTTGGCAAATTTTTTGTGAATAAAGTTAAATTTTTCATTTCTTCCTATTTCTTTTTCATCCTTCCGATTCTTGCTCTTTGGCTGTGTTCATTACCACTTTCTTCATCCCCTTCATTTGTGTACTCTTTTTGTCTTTTTCCTTTGTCCCTCTTGACAAATCTTTATTTTTTTAGTATCTTATAAGTACTGCGTTTTTCGCAAATTGGGGCCATTAGCTCAGTGGTTAGAGCTGCCGGCTCATAACCGGCTGGTCCGGGGTTCGAAACCCTGATGGCCCACCATATCCTTACAGCGAGCATTTTTGTCTGAATGCTCGCTGTTTTTTATTATATTTTTATCTTTTCGTTTGCATTTGCTATCTCAACCAACTTTTCACCATAGTTATCAACAGCCTGTTGATAACTATCCAATTATTGATACATTTTGCACTTAATATTCAATTCTTTTTACTGTGATAACATCCTTTTCTTTTCGTTCTGATGGCACTCGCTTTTTGTTTTCAACATTTACTTAGCCGTCTGTTAATTTAATATTGAATTTTGTCAGCTTTTATTTATTATTTTTTAGCGTAAATAATATTATCTTTTTTCTTTATTTATGTTTCATTGCATTTTATTACACGTGTTTTTTCTATTATTCCTCCGCTTCTGTACATTAACTTAACCTTTCAGCTATTTATGTTGAAAAGTGAAAAAAATAGTTAAAAACTTTTTTCATAGAAAAACGCAGCTGCTTTTTCAAGCAACTGCGTTTTTCTTTTAGCGATTAATGTACTGCAACTAAACGCTTGGCGCCTCCCATATAAGGCTGAAGTGCCTCCGGGATACGCACGCTGTATTTTCCGTCTGTACATTCCAAATTGTTCTCTAATAGCGCAATCAACATACGGGGCGGTGCCACAACCGTGTTATTCAATGTGTGCGCAAGATACTTTTTGCCATCCTCGCCCTTAACCCGAATTCCTAACCGCCTTGCCTGTGCGTCACCAAGGTTAGAGCAGGAACATACTTCAAAATATTTACCCTGTTTCGGACTCCACGCTTCCACATCATAGCTCTTGACCTTTAGGTCGGCCAAATCGCCCGTGCAACACTCCAGTGTGCGTACCGGAATGTCCATACTCCGGAACAGCTCCACTGAATAACTCCACATTTTGTGGAACCATTCCATACTTTCTTCCGGCTTGCAAATGACAATCATCTCTTGCTTTTCAAACTGATGGATACGGTAGATACCCCGTTCTTCAATACCGTGAGCTCCCTTTTCTTTGCGGAAGCAGGGGCTGTAGCTGGTCAAGGTCAACGGCAGCTTTGCCTCATCTGTCATGGTATCCTTAAACTTACCGATCATAGAATGCTCAGAGGTTCCGATCAGATAAAGATCCTCTCCCTCAATTTTGTACATCATCGCATCCATCTCTTCAAAGCTCATGACACCGTCTACCACACTGGATCGGATCATAAAGGGTGGGATGCAATAGGTAAAGCCCTTATTGATCATAAAATCGCGGGCGTATGCTGTAACTGCACTGTGCAGCCGAGCAATATCACCCATAAGATAATAAAAGCCTTCCCCTGCAACACGGCCTGCTGCCTCTTTATCAATACCGTCAAACAAAGCCATGATATCCGTGTGGTACGGAACCTCAAAATCGGGGTGTGTCTGCTCGCCAAATTGCTGCACTTCCACATTTTCGCTATCATCCTTACCAACCGGAACAGAATCATCCACGATATTCGGGATTTTTAACATTACCTCGCGAAGCTTCGCTTCCAGGACAGTTTCCTTTTCAGCCAGGTTTTTTAGTTCTTCTGCCTGCTCGGCAACCAACTGCTTTTTGGCTTCAGCTTCCTCTTTTTTGCCCTGACCCATCAAAGCGCCAATCTCTTTGCTGATCTTATTGCGGTTGGAACGCAGCTCGTCAGCACGCTTATTGGTTGCCAGCTTCTCATCGTACAGTGCAATTGCTTCGTCAACCAGCGGAAGCTTATGATCCTTAAACTTTTTTCGGATATTGGCCTTTACCAATTCCGGATTCTCTTTCACAAAACGAATGTCTAACATTTTTTCCTCCTCAGGATAATACTTTTTCTATTTCAAAGCGGATAATACGCCCATAATCGCATTGATCAGTCGTTATCCGTTTTCTTTACGGTATTCACCCAGCAAATTGGCAAACGCCTTCAGCTGATCATCATTGCAGAATTCTATGCTCAGAACACCTGCACCGTTCTTATATTTTACATGAATCTCCGTTCCGAGTGCTTCTGTCAATGCGACCTCCACCTCTGTTGCCAGTGCAGGAGCCCATGTAATCGACTTTGGGGGAGCAGGGTCTTTTTTCAATTTCTTGCACAGTAGCTCAGTTTGACGAACTGTCAAACCGTCATCTGCCGCTCTGCGCGCTGCGACCCGTTGTTCTGCACCGGATAGCCCAAGTAACACCTTTGCGTGTCCAGCAGACAGTGTCCCTTTTTGAACAAGCTCCCTGACCTCTTTTTCCAAGGTCAGCAGCCTCAAACTGTTTGTAACACCGGTACGGCTTTTTCCCAAACGCTCCGCAGCCTGTTCCTGCGTATACCCGCAGTTTTCAATCAGCTGCTGATATCCTGCCGCTTCTTCTATCGGATCCAGATCCTCACGTTGCAGATTCTCAATCAACGCAATTTCCATTGCTTCCGCATCCGAAACATCCTTGATTAAGGCAGGAACTTCTTCCAAACCCGCCAACCGTGCCGCACGCCAACGCCGTTCGCCTGCAATAATACGATATCCACCCAGCGGATTTGCTCTGACCACCAGCGGCTGCAATATACCATGCTGGGCAATACTGTCTGCCAATTCCGCCAAAGCTTCATCATCAAACTTTTTTCGCGGTTGCTCCCGGTCCGGCTCAATTTCGCTCAGACGTAATGTGGTTGGAGCACTGACCTGGTTTCCGGCACTTTCTGCAAACAAACTGTCCAAACCTCTGCCCAGGCCACCTTTTTTTGTTGCCATATCCTACCTCTCTCTCCTATTATATTGATATCCTGCTTATTTCCTGTTAATGTCCCTGCTTATTTCTTTTAATGAACTCTACCGCTAAATCCAGATAAGCTTTTGCACCGTTCGAGGATGCATCATAGAAGTTCACCGGCATTCCAAAACTGGGGGCCTCAGAAAGGCGGACATTACGGGGAATTGTAGTTGTATACAGCTTAGCCGCAAAATGCTTCTTAATTTCTTTCACTACTTGCAAGGTAAGGTTCAAGCGTCCGTCATACATGGTCAACAGAATTCCCTCAATATCCAGATAAGGGTTATATCTGGATCGCGTGTTCCGGATGGTACTCATCAGTTCACTTAAACCCTCCAGTGCAAAAAACTCGCACTGCAACGGAATCAAAACGGTATCCGCTGCACAAAGGCCATTTAAAGTGAGTAAATCCAGTGAAGGCGGACAATCGATAAAGATATAATCGTACTTTTCTGTCAGCGGGGCAACTGCATCCCGTAGCCGGTTTTCGCGTCGTTCCTCATCCACAAGCTCCAGCACCGCACCGCTCAAATCAAGATTGGAGGGGATCAAATCCATCCGGTATTTAGTGTGAATAATCGCCTTTTCCGCTTTATCGTCACCGCATAGCAGCTGATACACGCTTCCATCTGTCAAGTTTCTTTTGGAAACGCCCAATCCGCTGGTACTGTTTCCCTGTGGATCCAAGTCGATCAGCAGTACCTTGCGCCCCAACGCTGCAATGCAAGAGGACAGATTAACCGCTGTAGTGCTCTTTCCAACTCCGCCTTTTTGGTTCGCAATCGCAATTACTTTACCCATGTATTATGTTTCCTTTCCAATAGTAGCGGGATTCTTTTTCCGCCTGTTGGTTCCGGTGTTTAGTATAACACAATACCAACTAAATGAAAAGGCTTAAATTGCCTGTTTTGAAGCGTTTCCTCTTTTTTGTCTACCTTTTTCAAAAAGCGGGAATGTTCCACGTGGAACATTCCCGCTTCACGATATGACAATCTTGAAAGAGACTCAAAAATGTTCCACGTGGAACATTGCGTTGAACTTACCCTTTGTGCGAATAAATCTCTGAAAGAGGAATCCGCACGCGGTATTCAATATACTCGTCTTCCTCTTGTTTGGATGTAACGACATGAACACCTGCAAGAATCATGGTTTCAATAGCTTTATTAACTGTATTCAAAAAAAGCCGAACATCGTTTGTCATAAATTTTCTATGTGCAAGAGTCCTGTTCATTTGTGCAAGCTTGACCTGCTGTTCCAAATATGACACGCTCCATTGATGAATTCCAGCCTTTGACAGCAGCTCCATTCTTTTATCCGACGCCGACAAAGATAATACTGCTCTGGCATGACGCTCCGAAAGCTTATAAGTACGGCATATGTTCTGTTCCTCCTGTGAAAGTTGGAGTAAACGGAGCTTATTACAAAAAGCTGCTTGACTTAAACCTATCCGAAAAGCTGCTTTTTCCTGACTGCAACCCCAAAGAGATTGAAGAAGCTGTAAACCGTAAGCGCGATCGAAAAAATCCAGATCCGAACGGTCGCAATTTTCAATATAGCCAAGCAACGCACCGCTTTCCTTATCCGTACGGCAAACAATAGCCGGGACAGTAATATACCCAATCTGTTTGCAGGCACGCAATCTCCTTTCTCCGGCTATTAACACAAAACGTCCCCTGCTTCCTCTTTGGACCGTGATCGGTTGCAGCAAGCCGTTTTCAAGAATGCTTTGGACTAGCTTATGCGTTTCTTCAGAATCAAAAATTCGTCTGATCTGATAAGGCGAGGGGTCAATCCGATCAATCGGTAACTGACGAACAATATTCTCACGCCTAAAAATAGAAGAACAGTTATGCATAACGGTATCCGCAACATTTTGATCTGAGCGTAATTGATCTTCAAAGACCACTTCAGAGCATGAATTCATAATAACACCTCTCTTCAGAATATAAAAATCCACCTGTTAAAAATAACAGGTGGATAGAAAATAATCAATCATTATTGTTCGACAAATCGAGAAAGGGAAAAATCATTTTAACGGAGATTTTGCGATCTTACCACCGTTTCTTGGATATACTGCCGGAGTTTGCGAAATTTTCCGAACAAAAATCAAACTGCGAGAACTTCCTTCCGGCAAGGTAAAATTACGACAATCCATAACCTTACCACCCAACTTTGTAATAGCGCCGGTAGCCTGCGACAACTCCTCAGATGCCTGTGCTTTCATTGCAATAAAAATTCCGTTCTTTTTGACAAGCGGAAGACAGTATTCGCTCAGCTTATCCATGGCAGAAACACCGCGAGCAGTAGCCACGTCAAACACCTCACGCCACTGTTTTCTTGCCGCTTCCTCCGCTCGCTCTTTAACAAAATCTGCCTGAAGACACAGCTCGGAACAAACACATTTTAAAAACTCAACACGTTTACCGGTAGGTTCCATCAAAGTAAGCTGCAAATCCGGCTTATAAATTTTAGCAACAATACCAGGAAAACCCGCGCCGGTACCAACATCCACCAAACGCCCGGTAACCTCCGGCTGTGCTGCAAAAAGAAGACTGTCCAAAAAGTGTTTGATTTCAATTCCTTCAGGATCGGTAATTGCTGTCAGATTAACCTTCTCATTATATTCCACCAACAAACGAGCATAATCATCCAACAAATCCAGAATTCCGGAGATATCAAGACCATAGGCAGATGCTCTTTCCAACAAGCGCTGCTTCTCAATCATTTCATGCATCCCTCTCTATTCAACATAACAAAGCAGATACGAAAGCTTATTTCCCGGCTTGACGGCGACGTGCTGCAAGCTCCAAAGACAGCATAGCAATATCTGACGGATTTACACCGGGAATACGAGCTGCCTGTCCTAAACTGGCCGGACGAACCTTGGCAAGCTTTTCACGGGCTTCCAAACGCAGACGATCCAATTGGGCATACTCGAAATCAGGAGGAATCGGAACCTCCTCATCCCTTTTCATTCGATCAATCTGTAATCGCTGCCTCTCAATGTAACCCTCATACTTAATATCCGTCTCAATACTATGGGCAATCATCGGTGTGACATCCGGATTTTTACCAATCAATTCAACCAACTGAGCATAGGTGATTTGGGGACGTTTTAAGAAAAGCGCAGCATTACATCCGGTAACAATCGGCTCAAGCCCAAGCTCTTGCAACAGTTTTTCTGCCTGAGAAGGGTGAACAGTGGTGTGCAGCAGTCGCTCCTTCTCCTGCAAACGAATAGCTCGAGCTTTTTCAAACGCAACCCACCTGGCATCATCCACCAAACCGATTGCCCGACCTAAAGGTGTCAAACGCTCATCCGCGTTATCCTGTCGGAGATATAGCCGATATTCACTGCGGCTGGTCATCATTCGATAGGGATCGCTGACCCCCTTGGTAACCAAATCATCAATCAAAGTACCAATATAACTGTCTGCACGGGTAAGAACAAAAGGGTCACCTCCCTGAACATACTTAGCAGCATTGATACCGGCAACCAATCCCTGCGCAGCTGCCTCTTCGTAACCGCTGGTACCGTTAAACTGACCGGCACCGAATAAACCGGGAACATTCTTAAATTCCAAGGTTGCCTTTAACTGCAACGGATCAATACAGTCGTATTCAATCGCATATGCGGGACGCATAATTTCCAGATTTTCAAAGCCTGTGATGGAATGATACATCTGGTTCTGTACTTCCTCCGGCAGACTGCTGGAAAGTCCTTGTAAATACATTTCATCTGTATCCTCACCGCAGGGTTCAACAAAAACCTGATGTTTATCCTTATCGGCAAAACGAACCACCTTATCTTCAATACTGGGGCAGTAACGGGGGCCGATTCCCTCGATCATGCCACCATACAGAGGCGAACGGTATAAATTCTCTTTAATGATCTGATGGGTCTTTGTGTTTGTCCAGGCAATATGGCAGTCCACTTTATTCTTTAATTCTGCGGTAGTTAAAAAGCTGAAAGGCTCTAATTCATTATCACCGGGCTGAACAGGTAATTTTGAAAAATCAATACTGCGACGGTTAACTCGTGCTGGCGTACCGGTCTTGAAACGACGAAGGACAATACCCCTTTGCTGCAAGCTTTGCGTTAGACCGATTGCTGCATGCTGTCCGTCTGGACCACTTTGATAACTGGCATCCCCCACAAAAATTTTACCACCAAGATAAGTACCGGAAGCGACAACAACCGCACGGCAACTGTACTCAGCATGCAGACGGGTGCGAACACCGCAGACCTTTCCTGTAGCATCAAATAGCACATCTGTAATCTCTCCCTGCTTCAGAAAAAGGTTACTTGTGCGTTCAAGTTGAACCTTCATATAATCATGATAACGGCGGCGATCACTTTGAACCCGTAAGGAATGAACAGCGGGGCCTTTACCGCGGTTCAGCATTCTGCTTTGTAAAAAAGTTGCGTCTGCCGCAATTCCCATCAAACCACCCAAAGCATCGATTTCCCGTACCAGATGGCCCTTTGCCGTACCGCCAATAGAAGGATTACAAGGCATATTACCTATCCCGTCCAACGTCATAACAAAAACAGCTGTCTTACAACCAAGCCTTGCGGCTGCACGACCAGCTTCAATTCCGGCATGGCCTGCGCCTACTACAACAACATCATAATCTTCTAAAATCATTATGCATCCTCGTGATATGGAATTATGTTTATAAGTACATAAGATACTGATTTAAGTTTTTGTATCAAATATTTATTTCCCGACACAGAATTTACTAAAGACCTCGTCTACAACAGTATCTGATACATTTTCTCCGGTCAAAGAATAAAGCGAAGAAAGGGCATCCTGAAGACAAACGCCCACGGCGTCTAAATCCAATCCCAAAGCGTGTGCCTGCAGTGCACCGTCTACTGCGTCCATCGCCTGACGCACACAATTCAGCTGACGCCGATTGGCTAGTAGCGCAGCATCCGGGTCAAAATCTTCCAATTTTAAAAGTTGAATCAATGCTTTTTCCAATTCTGCACGTGCCATTGACCCATGAGCGCTAAATAAAAGCATTGCTGGAAGCTCCTTACAGTTCGGAAATAATTCCTGAGGTTGCCACGCTGCGGGCAAATCGTTTTTATTTAGTAGAAAAAGGACACTTCTCCCTGCTATCGGTGCGGCAAGACTATCAGAGAGTTTACGGTCTTCTTCAGTCAAAGGAACGGAAAGATCAAACACAGCTAAAATAAGGCTTGCTTTTTCCATCCTTGCTTTACTGCGACGGATACCCTCCTGTTCCACAATATCTGATGTATCATGCAAACCGGCGGTATCTGCAAGATGAAGTGTTATCCCGTCCAGCGTAATGGTCTCTTCCACAATATCCCGAGTAGTACCGGCAACCGGTGTTACAATTGCAGTATCCTGACCGGTCAGTAAATTCAGTAGCGTACTCTTACCGACATTAGGGCTGCCCACCAAAACGGTGGAAATGCCCCGACGGATTGCAACACCCCGGTCATAACCTTCCACCAATTTTTGCAATCTATTTTTTACCGCAGTTAGAGTTTGAAGCAAAGCCCCGTCCTCCAACGCAGGGACATCTTCTTCCGGATAATCAATCCATGCGCTAATATGCCCTGACACAGTCAAAAGTTGTTCCCGAATAGAATCAATCTCCGACCAAAGCGAACCGGACATTGCACTCTGTGCCGCGCATGCAGCTTGTCGGTTTTCAGCGTCAACCAAATCCATAACCGCTTCCGCCTTTTCTAACGAAAGCTTACCGTTTAAAAAAGCCCTTCTTGTATATTCCCCGGGGGCAGCCATTACCGCCCCGGCATGAAGGCATGCCTCCAGCAAACCGCGAACAGCGGCATTTCCTCCATGACAACTAAGCTCTACGACGTCCTCACCGGTATAACTGTGCGGTGCGCGAAAAACAAGAGCAACTGTCTCATCGCAAACGGAATTATTCCAAAGATAGTGGCCAAAAAGTGCAGTATACCCTGCTGCAGCCGATACAGATTTTTCCGAATGAATGGGACAAAAAACAGCATCCGCAATTTGAAATGTCTGAGGGCCGGAAAGCCTAACCACTGCAATACTACCCTTACCGGGCGGTGTTGCTATAGATGCAATCGTCGTACCCTCTGAATTGTGCTGCATAATCTCGACCTCCAAAAAAGACATTCTCCTACAGTTTATCAGTATAACATAGTGAGAGTAAAAAAAGAAGAAGAACATTAAAAAAAAGTGACCGATATCGAATGGGCAAAAAAACGCCTGTCCGCAAAAAAAGCAGACAGGCGAAAATTTCACACAAATCAAACAGTGAGATAGATTGACCTTACAGTTCAATTTTACCGTAAAGGCTTACACTGGGAGCATCGTTTACTGTTTCACTGCGGTTACCGGCTACCGGAGCGGCAAACTGCTCTCTACTGCGTTCTTTATACTCGGTACGAGCCTCGCCGCCATTATACCGACCGTTACCGCGGTTACCGCCATTACGATTGCCGCCCTGACGGTTGCCGCCGTTTCTGTTACCGCAATTGCGATTGCCGCCCTGACGATTACCACCTTGTCGATTACCACCGTTGCGGTTGCCGCCGCGGTTATTGCGATGACGGTTTGCCTCACCCGGCTTAATGGCAGAGGGATCGCTACAGCTGACCACCACGCGGCGATCATCTCCCTCTCCAATGCTCTGACTGGTCACACCCTCCATACGGCCGATTACTGTATGGATAATGCGGCGCTCATACGGATTCATCGGCTCCATCGTATAACTCCGACCGGTCTTGGCAACCTTAGCGCCGACACGCTTTGCCAGCGCAGCCAGGTCTCCCTCCCGCTTGCTACGGTAACCGGCAACATCTAAGGCGACCTTCTGGTAATCACCGCCCAAACGGTTAACTGCCAAACCAGTCAGATGACTTAACGCCTCCATTGTATCACCGTGACGGCCAATCAGAATTCCCAAATCACCGCCCTCAACCTTTAATACAAGAGTCTCCTCCTGTTGTTCCGGAGTAACAGTAAAATCAGTGACACCCATATCTGCGGCAACCGTCTCCAGGTAGCTTTTAGCCAAAGCAATCTTTGCGGGATCAATCGGCTCTGCCGATTTCTTTTCCTCAGCGGACAGAAAAGCCTGCTGTTTTTTCTCAACCGGCTCTTTTGCCTCTTCAGATTCCACTTCTGCCTTTGTCTGAGTCTTTTCCACAGCAGGCTTTTCTGCTACAGGTTTCTTTTCCGGCTGCGTTTTTTTCTCAACTTTTTTATCGGCATTTTTCTTTTCAGCCTTTTTTTCTACCTCCTGTTCCTCTGCAAGCAAAGAAACACGGATTTTGGCAGGAATCGAACGGAACAACTTACGAACAGGCATCTCCACCACTTCGATAGAGACCTCTTCACGGGCAATGCCCAATTTTGTCAAAGCGGCTTCAGTTGCCTCCTCCACCGTTTTCCCCGTAAAAAACATTTCCATCTTGAAACATCCTTCCTCACACAAAATTCTGTGTGATTTCAGCCAATAGCGTTTTTTATCTTACTTCTTTTCTTCCGTCTGAACGGAATTATCATCTTGTTTTGCCGAAGCACTGCTCATTTGACGGTACTTTTCTTCCTGCATAGCGCGAGCCTTAGCAAGACGCACCTTAGTCAACTCCGCTTCGTTCATTTCTTTTGTCACCTTTTCACCGGTTGACTCATCTGTGATGGTAACCGTCTTTTTTGCTTTCTTCTCCGCACGTTTTGCGGCCAACTCTGCCTGAATTTGTTCTTTAATAATATCCGGATTATAGAACTTACGCAAAACAATGGACTGAATCAAGCCGAAAATATTGGAATAGAACCAGTACAAAGATAATGCTGCCGGGAAGGTGAAGCCCAAGTAGCCGATCCAGATGCTCATACCGTACATCACAACACCCATTCCGCCCTGCATCTTCTGCCCGGTTACCTTACTGGTAATAAACTGGCTGGCAATCATAGAAATAGCACTTAAAATGGGAATAATGATCAACAAGGTAGCAGGCTTAAAGCTGGGAATGCCGGTCAGGTCCATTGTACCGATACCGAAAAAGCTGAAATCCAGCGTCTCGATTTTCGCATGCTGTGCAGCATCAATAATGCCGGCAAAAGCGTCATTACCGTTTTGAATCTGATTAATGATAAAGGTATCCACATAGGTAGCAGGACAACCCTGCAGTGTTTTTGCAACCTCAACCACCTGATCGTACACGACACTGCTCAATCCAACCATATACAACAAAGGCTTTTGAATAACCTGATAAAGAATCATAACAAAAGCCAGCTGAAAAACCATAGCGCCGCAGCCCATAGACGGCTTAATGCCGTACTCGGTATACAGCTTGGTCATTTCCTCCTGCTGCTTTTCCCGATTGTTGGCATATTTCTTTTGAACTTCCTGAATAATAGGGTTATAGACAGACATTTTTGCCATACTCTTTTGCTGGCTGATGCTGGTGGGCAGCATAACCAAACGGGTAAGAATGGTGAAAATCAGCAGTGCGATACCATAGTTGCCGAAGACATCAAATAGCAGCTGCATCAGTCGACCAAAGGGCCAGACCACATAGTAAAGCAGATTTGACATAATGATATTACCTTTCTGGTTACAATCAAAGTGCCGGAAAAAACCGGACTAAACAAAACCGATAGAAACTAACAAGATAAACTCCTACCGTCTCTCCTGTCACAACAGGAGCTTCTGACAAAAACGACTTTCGTGAAGTATAGAGAAGTCGGTCGTTTCGTAATTTAGGCAGTGAACACTTGCAGTAAACAAACTGTCAAACATCACCGCACCTTAAAGAATACTGTCCCTTATTTTTTTCTTCTGAACGGACGGGACCATTCTCCCTTTGGAGGCACCGGGTCAAACCCGCTTCCCCCGAGTGGTGAACAGCGTAAAATACGCCACGCAGCCAAAAGGCTGCCCTTAAGAACACCGTGCCGCTCTAACGCGGTTACGGCATATTCACTGCACGTAGGCAGATAGCGGCAATTTTTGCCTAGAAGTGGTGAGAGGTAACTCTGATAGCAGTGAATCATAAAGATCAACAACCGTTTCATACTTTTTCCGGTTGCTGCGGCAAGGACACAGCATCGTCAAAGAAAGAAACCTGTTGTTCTGAAATGTTGGGTGTTTCCGTAGGTGTCTGTAAATACTCCTTATCCTTTACAGTAAGCCCTGCCTTTTTCATTAACCGACGCAGCTGACCGGCAACCTGACCGCTTTTCTGTGCGGCAGTGCTTCCCCGTGCAACCAAAACCAGATCGAAATTTCCCACACCCTCTGCAGGTAAAACCTCTGCAAGTGCAGCACGTAATACGCGCCGGGAACGGTTTCTCTGTACTGCATTACCAATTTTTTTGGAACTGGTAATACCCACGCGGGTTTTTCCCGCACGGTTTTTTATTACATACAAAACCAAACTAAAACCGACATAAGCTTTTCCTTTGGCGTACACACGGCGAAAATCGTTGTTGCGTACAAGCACGGTATAACGCATGAGATCCAAACTCCTTACGGCATTAACCGAATTATTTCTGTCTGCACATCCAGACAACACATACAACAGTCTGCTTGTTCAGAAAAAAACAATAAACAGAAACCTTGAAAAATGGTCTTTTCTCCTGAAAACAAAGAAGGCCACATTCTCGCGAACCCGGAGAGTGGCCTTGCGTTGTTTTTTACATCACACAGACAGCTTTGCGCGGCCTTTAGCACGACGGGCGTTGATAACCTTGCGGCCATTGCGAGTGCTCATTCTCTGCAGAAAACCGTGAACACCACTGCGCTGACGCTTCTTAGGCTGATAAGTACGCTTCATATTAATATCCTCCTGTCACGAAAATTTACCGCCGAAAAGAGATTTGTATCATCCTTTTCCGGGGCAAGTACAATAATACCCTTGCAAATTAACAGTATAGCCTATTATTGCGTTTTCTGTCAATTCTTTTCTGAAAACTTTTTTAAAAAACAGGCTAGATTTTCTATTTTGCCGGCTCTTTACCCTTATAAATCAGAAAACATATCGAAATTATAATTTAAAGTAGGAATAAAAGCTTGAGTTTTTTTGTGTAATCTTATATAATGTAATATGTATAGTAATGTCCCACCTTATGCAACAAAAAAGAGGTCGGGGCGGTTATCTTTCTTTCGGCGCCCCATTGAAAAAGGTGTCGCCCATCTCAATAAAACAGGAGTGAGCCCAGTGGATTCTTTTGAGGATGTATTCGTCGCTGTTAAAAATTACTGTCGGGAACGCATTACCGGACCCGCCTATTCCGTTTTTTTTGAACGGTTGGAATGCGGCAGCTTTGACGGTGAAAAGGTTATAATTTATGCCCACGCTGATTTTGTCCGAACTTCTTTGAACACACGCTATATGCCACTGTTGCGAGAAGCTTTTCTTGCCGTGCTTGGTTTTGAGGTACAGCTGGATATCCAGGTTCGTAATAGTAACAACGGTGCCACGGCTGTACCACAACCGTCTGCACCCATCGCCGGAAATACCCTACCGGACGCTGCTGCGCAGACCACTTTGCCCGGAACAGGAAACAAAGAAACCGGAACCGGCAGCTATGATTTCACTTTTGAAAATTTTATTGTCGGCTCTAATAACAAATTTGCCCACGCTGCTGCACAGGCAGTTGCCGCGAATCCAAGTGGCGCATACAATCCTCTTTTCATTTACGGGCCGTCCGGACTGGGTAAAACACACCTTGAAAACGCCATTCGATTAGAAATTCAAAAAAATCATCCAGACTACAACATTCTTTATGTTGACGGTGAGGCATTCACCAACGAAATTATCTCTGCTATCAGAGATAACTCCACCACAGAGTTTCACCAAAAATACCGTCAGGCAGATGTTTTACTGGTTGATGATATCCAATTTATTGGCGGCAAGGATTCTACTCAAGAAGAGTTTTTCCACACATTCAACACCCTGTTCAATGCTGGTAAACAAATAGTCCTTGCAAGTGACCGACCTCCTAAAGAAATTAAGAGTCTTGAGGAACGTTTGCGTACCCGATTTGAATGGGGGTTAACTGCGGATATCCAACCGCCGGATTTTGAAACCCGCGTTGCTATAATAAAAAGAAAAGCCAATCTTCTGGGTATGGATCTGCCAGAGGATGTTTGTGAATTCATCGCGAATAAACTGAAAAGCAACATCCGACAGTTGGAGGGTGCGGTAAAAAAACTGAATGCATACAGAATGCTTTCCAATATCAACCCCACAGTAGGTGCCGCACAAAATGCAATAAAGGACATCCTAAGCGAAACACAGCCGGTTCCTGTCACGATTGATAAAATCGTAACTGAGGTCGCACGTTGTTACAATATCAGCGCAGCAGACATCCGCAGCAGAAGCAGAACTAAAAATATCGCAAACGCCAGAATGACATGTATCTACTGTATCCGTGAAATAACCGGACTTCCAATGGTAGATATAGGCAGAGAATTTGGCGGCAGGGATCATGCAACCATAGTCTACGCAATCAAACAGGCAAAAAACGAAGTAGAAACCAATAACACCTACAAGGAAATGGTAGAAGATATCCTGAAAAATATACGCGCATAAAAGCGAAAAATTTCCACATTTTTTCAACTTTAAACAGATGGTTATTCACATAAACGTTGAAATAATTTTCAGCGTGTGAAAAACTTCTAAATTCTCCACATATCATTCAAACCGGCTGAACATAAAAAACATCGGCTGTTACGAGGATTATTTGCAATTTCAACAAATTCACAGCCCCTACTACTATCACTATAATAACCGTAAGATATTAGCCAAATTTTTGAAAAAAAGGAACAAACCAACTTATGAAATTTATTTGTGACAGAACAACACTGAGCAACGCTATTTCAGGAGTATCTAAGGCTGTTGCGACACATTCCAATATGCCTATTTTGGAAACAATACTGTTTCACGCAGAACAGGGACGAATCGTGTTAACAGCATACGATTTAGAAATAGCCATCACAACCAACATCCCTGCGATTGTTTCTAATCCCGGTGAACTGGCACTCTCTGCAAAATTGATTGGCGACATGGTGCGTCGGCTGCCAAGTGATGATATAGAAGTGGAAAGCAATGAAGATCTTTCGGTCAGCGTCAAAGGCGGTATTACACAGTACAACCTAACTAGCATGAATCCGATGGATTATCCGATTCTGCCGGACCCCGGTGCGGATGAAGCTGTCGAGATTGAAAGTGAAACGCTGAAAGAGATGATCGATACCACATTGTTTGCTGTTTCGGTTGACGATAAAAAACCGGCACATACCGGCGAATTGTTTGTGTTAAACAGCACAAGCTTGACAATTGTCGCACTGGACGGTTACCGCCTTGCTATCGTAGAACGCCCTGTTACCGCCACACGGGAGATTAAAATCATCATTCCTTCTAAAACAATGGGTGAAGTATCCCGCTTGATGGGTGAATCTGAAGAAAAGGTGTTGATCTGTGCGAACCGTCGGTTTGTTGTTTTTCGTAATGAAGAATACACCATTACCAGTCGCCTGATTGACGGCGAATATTTGGATTATTCCCGTGTAATACCGGCAGGCTGTACCACAACGGTTACAGTTTCCACCAACGCCTTCCTAAACAGTATCGACCGTGCAAGTCTGATTATCACGGAACGGTTAAAAAATCCACTGCGGATCCGGTTTGACAATACGGTGACCATCCGCTGTCAAACACCTTTGGGAAGTGTACAGGATGAAATACCTGCAACAATTGAAGGACAGGCTGTAGAGGTAGGCTTTAACAACCGCTATCTGATGGATGCACTTCGCTACAGCGGTAAGGATGAAGTTACACTACAAATTTCCGGTCCTTTGGCGCCGGTCAAAGTAGTTCCAACCGAAGGAAACGATTTTATGTTCCTGGTACTTCCCTTGCGTTTCAAAAATGAATAAATTACAGATGCTCTATCTGTGAGCTAAAAGAGGAAGCTTAATGACAGAAAAAATCATCATTCAAACTCCGTTTATCAAATTGGATGCTTTTTTGAAGTACTGCGGTGCTTGTGAAACCGGCGGTGAAGCAAAACTTTCCGTACAAGAGGGATATGTTACAGTGAACGGAGAAATATGTAATCAAAGAGGAAAAAAACTTGTACCCGGAGACGAGATAACAATAGACGGTCGCAGTTATACGGTTTCACAGCCATGAAACTACTCACCCTTCAACTGGAACAGTTTCGTAATCTGGGAGCTGTAACAATAGAACCAGATTATTCTCTGACGGTTATCAGCGGTTTAAACGGACAGGGAAAAACAAACCTTCTGGAAAGTATCTGGATGCTTTCTGGTGCAAAAAGCTTTCGAGCTGGTCGGGAATGCGAGTTGGTGCAGCGAGGAGAAAGCTGGTGCCGTATTACCGGCACGGTGGAAAACGAACAGATCGGCGGTACCGCAGATACCCTACAGATAACAGTCAAGTTAGACACAACAGGGAAACGCGGCAGCAGAACCGGAAAGAAGAACAATGTGGATTGGGGAAGAGCAGGCAATCTTGCCGGACAGTTTCCCTGTGTGATATTTGCACCGGAACATATTCAGATGCTGAACGGTGCACCGGAAGGGCGCAGGCGCTTTATAGACGGAGCATTGGGACAGCTTTATCCCGGATATCTGGAAGCAAGAAGAAGATACGACCGTTCACTGTTGCAAAAAAACACATACCTGAAAAACTGTCGGATGGAAATGCCTTCCGTACATCCGGATGGAATGCTGTTGGATAGTTTTGATGAACAGTTAGCGACTACCGGAGCGGAAATTATTCGATACCGGCAGGAATATCTAAAGATGCTGTGTGAAGATACTGCAAACCAATATGCGGGAATATCCATGCAAAAAGAAAAACTACAGTTGCGGTATTTGCCTGGTGTACCGGAAGGAGCAGATATACAGGCGTTGCGAGAGTCCTTCCGTTTAGCCCGTTCAGTTGATGAACGAGCCGGCTTTTGCACCGTTGGTCCTCATCGGGACGATATAGAGTTTCTACTGGACGGATACGAGGCGAAAACCTGGGCTAGTCAGGGTCAACGCCGCAGTATTGTACTGAGTCTGAAAAGCGCAGAGTTATCCTGTATTAACCGAATAACCGGTTTATGCCCGGTATTATTACTGGACGATGTATTAAGTGAACTGGATGATACCAGGCAGGATTATCTTCTGAACAGGATGGAAGGTAAACAGGTGTTTATCACCGGTTGTAATCCGGCTCTGTTCTCCGGCACAGGTGGTAAAATAATTAGGTTAGAAAACGGAACGGTGTGTCCGTAAAAAAGGAGTGTACGGAAAGTGTATCTACATTTAGGACAGGATTGCATTATCCGTACCACAGAAATATTGGGAATATTTGATTTAGATAACACATCAACCTCGAAAGACACCCGTGCCTTTTTACGCCGGGCGGAACAGGAGGGAAGAGTTATTAATGTCAGTCCGGAATTACCCAAAAGCTTTTTAGTAACGGCAGGAAATCCGGGTAAAGTGTATATCTGCCAAATCAGCGCGGCAACCTTGAAAAAACGCAGTGGACTATTGGATACGATGACTGCTGCAGGAATTTAAAGTAATCCGGCTTATTTTAATACAAGCAAACGAAACAAACAAGCCAACAGAGAATGGAGAAATTCATGCAAGACGAACTGCTGACAAATCAGAAAACAGAAGAGCTTTCAGAAGAGCAGGCGGTACAAACCGAAGCTCTGGACCAAGAGGAAAAGCTGGAAGAAAAAGTAGATACAGAATATGACGGCAGTCAGATTCAGGTTCTGGAAGGCTTGGAGGCTGTGCGAAAACGCCCTGGGATGTATATCGGTTCCACCTCTACCTCAGGTCTGCATCATCTGGTATACGAAATTGTGGATAACGCCATAGATGAAGCACTTGCAGGGTACTGCACAGAAATTCAGGTAATGATTAACGAGGGAGATACCATTACTGTTGTAGATAACGGGCGCGGTATTCCGGTTGATATTCAGGCACAGACAGGAAAACCTGCTTTGGAGGTTGTTTATACCGTTTTGCATGCCGGCGGTAAGTTTGGCGGCGGAGGTTATAAGGTTTCCGGCGGTTTGCATGGCGTTGGCGCAAGTGTTGTTAATGCGTTATCCCAATGGCTACAGGTACAGGTTCATCGAGACGGCAAGATTTACCAGATGCAGTTTGCAAGAGGAATTGTAACCCAGGGCATGACTGTTGTTGGGGAAACCAACCACACCGGTACTACCGTAACATTCTCCCCTGATCCTGAAATGTTTGATGACACTGTTTACAATTACGAGACACTGCACACCCGTTTACAGGAGGAAGCTTTTTTAAATGCCGGGTTGAAAATCACTATCCGGGATGACCGGGAAGGTAAACAGCAACAGCATACCATGTGTTACGAGGGTGGTATTAAAGAATTTGTATCTTTCTTAAACCGTTCTAAAACCTCTTTGCATGAACAGGTCATCTATATGGCCGGAAAAAAAGGAGACTGCATGGCAGAGGTTGCTCTGCAATACAACGACAGTTATCAAGAGAATATTTTATCCTTCGCCAACAATGTGCATACTCCGGAGGGTGGTATGCATGAGGATGGCTTTAAGCGTGCTTTGACTGCTGTTCTAAATAACTATGGTAAACGCACGAAAATATTGAAGGATAATGATAAAATATCCGGTGAAGATTGCAGAGAAGGCCTTGCATGTATTATCTCTGCAAAATTAACCGATGCGCAATTTGAAGGACAGACCAAGGCAAAACTGGGTAATGCCGAGGTACGGACACTGGTTTCCAGCATAGTGATGGAAAAGCTGGATACTTTTTTGGAAGAAAACCCCTCTGTCGGACGAATTATCCTGGAAAAGGCGCTGACGGCTTCCCGCGCACGGGAGGCAGCAAAGCGTGCAAGAGAATCGGTTCGTCGTAAAACAGGGTTGGAATCCGGTCAAATGCCGGATAAACTGCAGGATTGTAATGAACGCGACCCGTCCCTTTGCGAAATATACATCGTCGAGGGTGATTCTGCTGCGGGTTCTGCTATTCAGGGACGCGATAGCCGTTTTCAGGCTATTCTTGCCATGTGGGGTAAGATGCTAAATGTTGAAAAGGCTCGGGCGGATAAAATTATCGGCAATGATAAGCTTGCCCCACTGATTGTTGCGCTTGGCTGCGGTATCGGCACAGAGTTTAACATTGAAAAGCTTCGGTACCATAAAATTATTATTATGGCGGATGCTGATGTGGACGGTGCGCATATCCGTACCCTTCTATTGACCTTTTTCTTCCGGTACATGCGTCCATTGATCGAACACGGTTATGTTTATTCCGCCGTTCCCCCGCTTTACAAGCTGCAGCGTGGTAAAACACAAAAGGTTGCCTATTCAGATGAACAACGCGACGCAATCAGCACAGAATTACGTGCAGGAAATCCCAATGTAAAGGTGGATATCAGCCGTTTCAAAGGTTTAGGTGAAATGGATCCGCATGAATTATGGGAAACTACAATGGATCCGGAATATCGCAGTCTGAGAAGGATTACTTTGGAGGACGGTATTCAGGCGGATCAGATATTTACCGTACTGATGGGTGAGGAGGTTGAACCCCGTAAAGCCTGGATCGAGCAAAACGCACAGTACGCTGTCAATATTGATATATAAGGAAGGCAGACTTTCATGGCACACAACAGAGACTACAAACCCGAAGATATAGCGTTTCCTGATCAGATAATTACCGAATCTGAGTTAGTTGGGGAAATGCAGAAAAGCTATATTGAATACGCAATGAGTGTCATTGTAGGCCGTGCGTTGCCGGATGTACGGGATGGCTTAAAGCCGGTACACCGTCGTATTCTGTATGCAATGTATGAGGATAATCTAACAAGTGACAAGCCGTTCAAAAAATCGGCAACCTGTGTCGGTGATGTGCTGGGACGATACCATCCCCACGGTGACGCGTCTGTTTATGATGCAATGGTCCGTTTAGCACAAAATTTCTCTATGCGATATATGCTGGTAGACGGTCACGGAAACTTCGGTTCTGTGGATGGAGACCCACCGGCAGCCTACCGTTACACGGAAGCCAGACTTTCCCGTATTTCGGATGAAATGCTACGGGATATCGACAAGGATACGGTGGATTGGGATCCTAACTTTGACGAGAGCCGTAAGGAGCCCAGAGTACTCCCCTCTCGTTTTCCTAATTTACTGGTAAACGGTTCCAGCGGTATTGCAGTCGGTATGGCAACCAACATTCCTCCGCATAACCTACGCGAGGTAATCGGTGCTTGCATCTGTGTGCTGGAGGATCCTGATGCAACCTTAGCGGATTTGATGGAATACATTAAGGGACCCGATTTTCCGACGAGAGCTATTATCATGGGACGCAGCGGTATTCGTGCTGCTTATGCTACCGGTCGCGGACGGGTTACCATGCGTGCCCGTCATGAATTTGAAGAGTTTGGTAAAGACCGGATGCGGATTATTATTACGGAGCTGCCCTATCAGGTCAATAAACGTCAGTTAATCCGTGATATAGCCGATCAGGTAAAGGATAAAAAGCTGGACGGCATCAGTGATCTGCGTGATGAAACCGATCGGAACGGTATGCGTGTGGTTATCGAGTTGAAAAAGGATGCAAATCCACAGGTTGTACTAAATCATCTTTTTAGCCAGACCTCTCTGCAGACCACTTTTGCAATAAATATGCTTGCTTTGGTGGATGACCAAAAACAGCCGCGTATCTTGTCTCTTCGACATATTTTGGACGAATATCTTACTTTCCAGCAGGAGATTATAGTCCGCCGCACTAGGTATGATTTGAAAAAAGCGCAGGAGCGTGCTCATCTGTTGGAGGGCCTTTTAATTGCGCAGGATAATATTGATGAAGTTATCCGGATCATTCGTACCAGCTATGACAATGCAAAAGAAAATCTGATGTCCCGGTTCGGTCTGGATGATGTACAGGCACAGGCTATATTGGATATGCAGTTAAAACGCCTGCAGGGTTTGGATCGCGAAAAGCTGGAAGCAGAGTACAAAGAACTGGAAGAAAAGATTGTTTATTATAAGCAGGTCCTTTCTGATGAGAATTTGGTAAAGAAACTCCTGAAAGAGGAGCTGCAGACGATTGCGGAAAAGTTTGGAGATGATCGCCGAACCGAAATTCAGGATGTGGAAGACGAGATTGATATTGAAGATTTGATTCCCGAAGAGGAAAGTGTGTATACCCTGACCCATATCGGATATATTAAGCGTTTGGCACTGGATACTTATACCGCACAAAAACGCGGAGGTAAAGGAATAACAGCACTGTCCCGCAGAGATGAGGATTTTGTAGAGGAACTGTTTGTTGCTAGCAGTCACGATTGGCTGTTGTTTGTAACCGACACCGGCAGAATTTTCCGGATGAAGGGGTATCAGGTACCGGAAGGAACCCGTACAGGTAAGGGAACCAATATCATCAATCTGCTTCAGCTTGCGCCAGATGAGAAAGTCACCACGATGTTACGTGTGCATGAGGATGACAAGGACGGAAGCCTTGTTATGGTGACCAGAAACGGTATCATTAAAAGAACGGAGCTTTCACAGTACAGTAATATTCGAAAAAGCGGCTTGATCGGTATCTCTTTGGATGAAGGAGATTCCCTTGCATGGACCGGAATAACTACCGGAAACGACGAGCTGATCATCGCCACATCCTGCGGCGGTGCCATTCGGTTTAATGAAAATGATGCACGGAATATTGGCAGAACCGCAAGAGGTGTTCGCGCAATAGAGTTGATGCAGGGAGATTATGTAGTCGGTGCCGCAGTGGTACAGCCGGATGGGTGTTTGCTGACAATTACGGAGCAAGGAAAAGGGCGCCGGACATGGATGGAAAACTACCGTCTGCAAAAGCGTGGTGGTAAGGGTATTCGGAACTATTCCGATAAAGACCGTGTGGCATCAGTGAGGGCGGTTAGTAGTGACAGGGATATCATTTTGATTTCTTTGGAAGGCATCATTATCCGTATGCATTTGGATGATATTGCTACACAAAGCCGGTATGGAAGCGGTGTACGGGTTATGCGTTTGGGTGATACAGACAAGGTGGTTACCGTTGCTGTTACAGAACGGGACGATTCTGCCGAAACCGCAGCGCCGGAAGCAGAAGAGGAAACCGAAAATGAGACAGAGCTGGCAGCTGCTGAACAGTCGGAATTGATGCAAGAGTCTTCGGATTCTGTAGAAGAATGATTTCCAAAGCTGTTTCAAGGTTATCCAATTTAAAATTGTGAAATTGCTTTTACAGGTGAGAAGCTTTACTTTATTGAAAAAGAATGCTATACTGCAAAGAAAAGCAGAAGACAAGGAGATAAAATTCAATGCAAAGAACAGAACTGGCTGCTTTATTTAAGAATACGCCTGAAACCGGTGCAAAGGTTACGGTTGCAGGATGGGCGCGTACTGTGCGGGATTCCAAGAACATCGGTTTTATTGAGCTGAATGACGGTTCCTGTTTTAAAAATGTGCAAGTCGTTTTTGAGGCAGAAAAATTAGAAAACTATAAAACAGTAGCAAGGTGCGGTGTCGGGACAAGCTTTGTAGTTACCGGAAGTTTGCTGCGTACGCCGGATGCGAAACAACCTTTTGAAATCAATGCTGACAGTATTGAAGTTGAAGGGGAATGTCCGCCGGAATATCCGATGCAGAAAAAACGGCATTCTATTGAATTTTTAAGAACCATGCCTCATCTGCGTCCCCGGACTAACACATTTTCTGCCGCATTTCGTGTAAGAAGTGTTGCAGCATACGCAATTCATAAGTTTTTCCAGGAGCAGGGCTTTGTTTATACCCATACCCCTTTGATTACAGGTAGTGACTGTGAAGGTGCCGGTGAGATGTTCCGTGTTACCACGTTGGACTTGAATAATATTCCTAAAACAGAGGACGGTAAGGTTGATTTCAGTCAAGATTTCTTTGGTCGCAGCACTAATCTGACGGTTTCCGGTCAGTTGGAGGGTGAAACCTTTGCACTGGCTTTTGGTAAGATTTATACCTTCGGACCTACCTTCCGTGCAGAGAATAGCAATACACCCCGTCATGCAGCGGAATTTTGGATGATTGAGCCGGAAATTGCCTTTGCGGACTTGGCAGATGACATGGATCTGGCTGAGGCAATGGTGAAGTATGTGATTGGCTATGTTCTGGATCAGTGTCCGGATGAGCTATCATTTTTTAATAATTTTATGGATAAAGGTTTGGTGGAACGTCTGATCGCAGTGCGGGATGCCGATTTTGGCCGTGTATCCTATACAGACGCTGTGGAAATCTTAAAAAAGAACAACGACCGTTTCCAATATAAGGTGGATTGGGGTACTGATCTGCAGACGGAACACGAACGGTTCCTGACAGAGGAAATCTTCAAGCGTCCGGTTTTTGTAACGGATTATCCTAAGGAGATTAAGAGCTTCTATATGCGTGTCAATCCGGACGGTAAAACGGTTGCTGCAGCAGATATGCTGGTTCCCGGTATCGGAGAATTGATTGGCGGCAGCCAACGTGAAGAGCGGTTGGAGGTTCTGCGTGTCCGTATGCAAGAGCTTGGTCTGGGTGAAGAGGATTACCAGCAGTATCTGGATCTTCGTCGTTTTGGCAGTGTAAAGCATGCAGGTTTCGGATTGGGCTTTGAGCGGTTGATTATGTATTTAACCGGAATCGGTAACATCCGCGATGTTCTTCCCTACCCTCGCACAGCAGGTGGTTTTTAAAGAGTAGTCGGGTATAATTTTCAGCTTGCTACGGGAATAAAACCTGACAATTTGAATATGAATTAAGGATAATAAAGACAGGAGGATTTTACAAATGGGAGTAAAAGATACTTTGCAAGATTTGTTGGGTATTGCACAGAAAACTGCTGCTACTGCAGTAGATACCGGTAAAGCGGCAGTGGAATTGCACCGTCTGGAAAAGGCTCTTGCCAAATTACAGATTGAGCTTGCTTTGCTGATTGAAAAAAAATACCGTGAGGCAAAGGTTGAAATGCCGCAGGATGCGGCACATATCTGTGCGGATATTGACGCGCTGCGTACAGAGATTGCGGTATTAAAAGGTGAATTGAATGTTACCCGGGAAAATGCGGTCAGTTCTATTCGCAATGCCAGTCAGAAAAGCGTGGAAACCATTAAAAATGTCAGTACTAAGGGCGCTGAAACAATTAAGGACGTCAGCGCAAAGGGTATGGATAAGGCGCGGAAGTTTTGGGATAGCAAGGTAGAACCTCTCACCTGCCCGGAATGCGGTTATGTACTGCATAAGGATTTTGCTTTCTGCCCGTTATGCGGGACAGAGCTGGACGATGTGGATGATATGCTGGATGATTTGACTACTTTGGAACCGGATGAGGTAAAAGAAAAAGAATCAGAAGCGGCAGACACTATGGATATCTAATTTTGGTATATTGAAAAAAAACGCATGCTCTCCCTTGAAAGAGAGTCATGCGTTTTTTTAGTGTTATTCGGCAGGCACCAGTTTGACTAAACGGACAAAGCCATTGTAACCGGGTGCGGCATCAAACTGCATTCTTCCGGGGGCGAACTCCGTAGTCAAAGAAAAGTGAATGTGTCCGCACAAAATAGCCGCGACATTACTTTGTTCACTGCAGACAAAGCGGCAGAATTCCAGGGTGGTCTCATCAGTCTCTTCCCCATAGCCAAGCAGAAAATAGGGAGAATGCCAATGATCTAAAATAGGTTGAAAATTATTTTGGGTGGCAATGGGGATATGTATACACAGAATAATCGGTTTGTTTAATAAAGAAAGTGTTCGTAGCTGCTCGAAATGATAGGGACTGACTTTTTTGCTGGAATCATCCAGGCCGACAACATATACAGCAGCATTTTCAGTAGTTCTGTTTCCGTATTTGTCAAATCCGACAATCTGAAAATCAGGCTTTCCCTGCGTTAAGGGTGCATACATAGGGTAAAAGACGCTATTTGCTTGTTCAAACGAGACAGGACCGCCGGTTTCGTGATTGCCGAATATATAAAGATAAGGAACCTGTGCATCTTGTAAGACATTGCTCAAAGCAGAAAAAGTGGCGGGAAAAGGCAGGTCGACCATATCCCCTGTCATCACAGTCAGATCAGGCTGTGTTTGGCTACAAAAATCAAGTAATTCGCACAGACTGTCCAGCGGTATTGGCCGACCGTCAGGCCGCCACTGTTTTTTTGCCCGCTCATCCGCTTCCTTTTCAAATTGATCGGATTGTGGGGTGCTGGCGGAAATATGACAGTCTGTAATATGTGCTAAACGAATCTCACGTTTTAATCCGGGAATAGAAACAGTTACACTCTCACTGTAGTTCAAGGCAATTCAACCCCTTCTGAAAAAGACTTTTATTGATATTGCAATATAATCTGGAAAACCCGACGGGAATCATTTTGATAAAATAAGACACTGTCGTTTACCAGAGAAAAAACATTTTCTGCGGCGTAAGCCTGAAGTAGGCTGAAATCTCCCCGATCCATCGCGGTAATTGCCTGTTGCCACACGGTTTCATCGGAAAAACACAGGCAGATATCCGCAGAATGATTTTGGGCAGACTGCAAAAAAATAGGCTGTAGCTGTTCCGGCTGCCATGTGTCGGTATAGTAGATATTATCTGTGTCGGCTATCCAGACTGTATCAGATGTTTCCGGCCAGATGTCAGCATCCGGTGTGTGATCCAATGCAAGTTCAGCTCCGGTGATAAAAATGTATTCTCGGTGTAATAGATCGTTTCCGTCACCGTTAAAGCTGATACAGTCGGTATCAGACCAGGTTGGATCCATATAACACCAGTTTCCATCTATATTAGCAGCTAACCATGCGTGGCTTTCTTCTTTTGCTGTGCCGGAAACAAAGCTGCATTCAATACCGGCACCCATAAACAGATACTGTAACGCACGGGTATAACCCGCGCAGACAGAATGTCCGTCCAACAATGCTGAGCGCAGCTGTTGTCCGTTGGAGGCAGTATCATCGTATTTTGTCATGTTACACAGCTGCTGCAGTAACCATTGTGCCTTTTTCTGTTGTGAAACATTGCTTTGGTCAGAAAAAGCAATGTTCATCTGAGCTAACAGATCGCTACGTTTTGCTTCAAGAGCAAAGACGGTCTGCTCAATTTCCTTAACATTTTCATAACCGGGCAAAAGAACAACTGTGGATGGGGCCTGTGGATCACCCACATATTTGGCGGAAAAGCTGGTAACCCAAAACAAATCCGGCCGGTCAGCGCACAAGGCTTGAAAAGCTGTTTCACAAATATCTTTCGTCACCGGTGTCAAAGCAAATTCTTCAGATAAAGAGGATATACCGTTATACATTTCAATATAGGTAATTTTTTGAGTATCGGATAACCCATCAAAATAGTAATGAGAATACTCGTGTCTTGCCGGTCCCGGTTGATCGGGTGATACTTTATCCGGTGACGGCTCCGAAAGTAACGGATCCTGGATATTTTGAGATAACGATCTGGAAATATAGGAAAAGCTGCCGTTGTCCGCATCATTGGCAAATAAAGCGAAAAGAAAAAAGTATAAACCAAACAGTAAAAGCGCACTGACAAAAAAGAAACGGAAATAATGATTTTTCATGTCAAATGCACCTCTTTTTTGATTAAAAATAAAAAAGCATTGGCAACAAAACACCTGAGGCTTGAGATACAAATAAATAAAAAGAGCAAAAACCGAAAAAATCCAAAAAGTTTTCCACCGGTTGTTAGATGTCGGTGGAAAACTTTTCAGCAAAAGAGTAAAAATCGTCTTTTTATCGTGCTTATTACAGAGCACGCAGAGTCTCTTCAATAATAGAAGCGGCAGTACGGCAGTAATCGCTGATATCAAAATGCTTAATAATAAGTTTATCCAGGGCGGCCTCATCGGCATTATCGCTCATGGTGCGGACAATCAAAAACGGAACATTATTTTTTTTGGCGACCTGCGCTACAGCAGCGCCCTCCATTTCAACACACATGGGGTTCCAACGAACGGTAATATCCTGCTTGCTTTCTTTGTCACAGATAAACTTTTCGCCGGTTGCAATACGACCGCTTAACGCATGTACCCCCAAAGAGCTACATGCTTTTTGGGATGCACGCAACAAAACACTATCCGCCTTATAAATCTCAGCTTTCAGTCCGGTATTTTCATAGGTCAGGTTATCAATGTCATGGTGAACAACCTCTTCGCCAAGAACGACATCGCCAATATCCAGCTCCGGACACAGGTTTCCGGCAATTCCACTGAAAAGGATACGGTCTGCGCCGAAAACACTGATTAAAATCTGTGTTGCAGCGGCAGCATTTACCTTACCCATTCCGGCACAGCAAACTGTGACCTTTTTGCCTTGGTAATCGCCGGTAATAAAATCAACATCGGCGACACGGCGGCTGGAACAGTCGGACATATCTGCACACAAGTGCTTCACTTCATCGGGCAGAGCGCCTAATACACCGTAAATCATAGCAGTACCCATTATTCATCCACAACAGTCATGCATTTGATTACTTGCGGGGTTTTGGGTTTATCGCGCATATCCGTGGGGGATTCGGCAATTGCGTCAACAACATCCAGACCCTCTATGACCTTACCGAAAGCAGCGTAACCGCCGTCCAGATGGGGGGCATCTGCGTGCATAATAAAGAACTGGCTTCCGGCGGAATCCGGCATCATGCTGCGGGCCATAGATAGCACACCGCGGGTGTGCTTCAGATCATTTTTTACACCGTTTTGGGCAAATTCACCCTTGATCTGCCATCCAGGACCACCCATACCGGTGCCTGTGGGGTCTCCACCCTGAATCATAAAGCCGGGAATAACGCGGTGAAAAATAAGACCGTTGTAAAAACCCTGTCGAACCAGTTTTTCAAAGTTCTCACAGGTAATAGGGGCAACTTCGGGGTACAGCTCTGCCAGCATAACACCGCCGTTTTCCATCTCAATACGAATTTTAGTCATAATCATTCTCGCTTTCTCATAAGTTTTCAACAGCAGCTACAACTAAAGCTTCAAAGTGCAGACAAGCTGTTTTTACAAAAGGTATACTTTCCGGTTTCCACATAAATGTTGATAACTATGTTGAAATTGTTGAAATCTTAACCGTTATCGGCAGAAACAGGAGATTTAGAAAGTGGAAAACCTTTAAACTCTTTACAAAAATAAAAGTAAAAAATGTACAGACTGTTAAATTATGCGAAGAACGTCCGTTTTAGACCTGATACGCAAAATCAATTATTATCAAAAGGTTGAAAAGTTTTTCACTGTAACAAGTATACATTGTTACCCACCTTTTGTAAAGACAACATATGATATTTTAGTCAAAAAGTCAAACAGTTTAGCCAGAAAGATTGACGAGTTGCGTCGGTTCTGCTAAGATAAGAGTAACAAACAGGCGTTAGAAATCAGAAAAAAGATGGAAGAAAGCAGTACGGCTATTATTTCCGGAAAGGACGGAACAGGTTAATGAAAAAAGGACTGATTTCCTTTGTAATTGTACTTTTCATACTGATTGTAATCTCTTTCTTTACACGAAGATTTACGCAGGATGCGAAAACACAGCAGGAAAGTCAGTCTGTTTCCGTCTGGAAAACACCGGAAGAACTACCTCAGCAAACGGAAAAGGAACCGGAGAAAAAGTTAGAGTACACTGCAATGTGGATAAGCTATCTGGAATGGGAGAGTGTGGATTTCTCTTCTCAGGATAATTTTACTTTAGCTATTTCCGAGATGATAACAAATAGCGCAAGTCTGGGCGTAGACCGGATTATTGTTCAGGTAAGACCCTTTGGAGATGCATTGTATCAAAGTGAGATTTTTCCGGCTAGTCACTTGATTACAGGAAAACAGGGAGATGTGCTGACATATGACCCTTTGCAGATTATGGTGACCGGCGCCCACGCAGCAGGATTAAAGATAGAAGCATGGGTAAATCCCTACCGTATTCAGCTGAATACAGAAAAACCTGCAGAGCTTGCCGACAATAACCCAGCGGTGCAATGGGCGGCCCGGGAAGAGACTGTAAGCTATGTGAAACAAGCGGCCGGTGGTTTATACTACAATCCGGGTGAACCAAAGGTTCAGCAGATGATTGTTGACGGTATTAAAGAGATAATAGCAAACTACGCAGTGGACGGAATTGTATTTGATGATTATTTTTATCCGTCTACCGAGCCGGAGTTTGACGAGGATACCTATGAAAAATATGGCGGAGAGCTTTCGTTGGAAGAATGGCGGCGTCAGAATGTCAATAGCTTAGTACAGTTGGTTTATGCCGCAATCAAAAAGCAAAATCCAGAGTGCAGCTTCGGAATAAGTCCGTCAGGCAATATTATGAACAATATGACGCAGCAATACAGCGATGTTGTCACCTGGCTCAGCCAGTCCGGCTATGTGGATTATTTGGCGCCGCAGCTTTATTGGGGCTTTGATTACCGGACCAAGTCCGGTTCTGAGGCGTATGCTTTTGAAAATGTGCTGGAGGAATGGTTAAACCTGCCTCGCTTAGACGGGGTAAAGCTATATCCGGTGTTGGCTGCATACCGGATCGGCGAGGGTGACGGCAGCAGTGTGCAAAGTACAGAATGGGAAACCGGTGATAATTTAGCCCGTATGGTAGAGTATCTACAGGAAAAGACAGCGGGCTTTTCCCTGTATCGGTACGATTTTTTGTACCGCAATACAAAATATGAGTCACTAGCAACAAAAGAGCTTGCGGCTTTGCAGCTGATCCTGGCTCGGACAGAGCATACAGTTGAATGATTTGATCGGTAAACCGTTGAAAAGATTAGAGATAAAGTAAAGTATAACTTAGGAAGTAAATGAACCCCGAAAGGAGTATAAAACCAATGCTTTACTATACCGCAACAGTAGTATCTCCCGGTATTACCGTCGGGCCGGTTAAGGTGCTGCGGCGAGAAAATAATACACTGCGAAGAGTGTTGGAAACACCTGCTGTAGAACAGCGCTTGTTTGAGGCAGCATGTATTCTGGCGCAGGGTGAACTGGAAGCACTGATTCAACAGTGCACAGATAAAGACCAACAGGATATCCTTACTTTTCAGCATGCAATTTTGGATGACGCCACCTTTTTGGATTTTGTGGCAGATGCGATACAGGGTCAGCAGGGCGCTTTGGGTGCAGTACAGCAGGCGTTGGTACATTTTTCCGGTGTAATGCGGCAGATAGATGACAGTTATTTTGCTGCCCGCGCAGCGGATATTGAGGATGTGGGGCATAGGTTATGCTCCCTTTTGGCTGGGGAACAGCATGATGGCCCGGTATTGGAGCAACCTACGATACTTGTTGGTGATGATCTGTATCCCAGTGATCTGGTACAAGTGGACCGCCATAATTTGCTGGGGATTGTACTTGCCGCGGGCAGCGCGCAAAGTCATGCAGCAATTATCGCCCGTACATTGGGTATTCCGGCAGTTATTTTAGCCGGAAATGAATTTTTGCAGCTGGCAGACGGCGCGGAGATGGCACTGGATGCCAACCACGGAGAATTCTATCTGTGGCCGGATGATGCCGTACGGGCAAGATTTTCTCACCAGATGCAGCAGGCTAGGCGACGCGCCAATCAGTTGGCAATGCATAAAGGCAAACCCTGCGTCACCAGGGACGGTGTACGGGTTAAATTATTGGCAAACTGCAGTAATCCGGAGGATGTCTCCGCAGCCAGAATGGCAGGGGCAGAGGGCGTCGGTCTGTTGCGAAGCGAATTTTTGTTTATTACGGATCATCTGCCGGATGAAGAGGAGCAGCTGCAATTTTACACGAGTTGTTTAGAGGCGGCGCAGGGTTTGCCGGTGACGATCCGAACCATTGACGCCGGCGCAGATAAACGCGTGGCAGGTGTTAGTGCTGAAAATGAGGAAAACCCTGCGCTGGGGCTTCGGGGTATCCGTTTGGCATTGGCATATGAAAACCTGCTTAGCGCACAGCTGCGAGCTCTGATCCGTGCATCTGCTGCGGTGCCGGGAACACCGCTGCGTATTTTGTTGCCCATGATCACATTCCCGGAAGATATGGATAGGGTCAAAGCTATTTTACGGAACATTCAAGCTGAGCTCAAAGCCCAAAAAATACCCTACGCAAAAGATATTCCGCTTGGCGCAATGATAGAAACCCCTGCGGCTGCAGTCATGAGCGATGTACTGGCCCAAAAATCGGACTTTTTCAGTATAGGGACCAACGATCTGACCCAATATATTCTTGCTGCGGACCGCACAAATATGGCGGTAGCTTCCTACTACCGTCCGGAGCATCATGCAGTACAAAGATTGATAGAATATACAGTCCGTAATGCGAAAAAAGCGAAAATCAGCTGCTGTGTCTGTGGCGAAAGTGCCGCAGACCCGGCACTTGCCTGCCGTTATGCTGCGATGGGAATAGAAAGTTTATCTATGGCGGCGGCTTCTTTGGGTGAAATCAAAGAGGTGTTGTGTAACACAGATGTATCCGTAAGCAGCTAAAAGTTGCAATAACAGAAAAAAACCTCACCGACAGGATGAGGTTTTTTCTGTAAAAGAACTGCAAAAAATCGTAGGGAAAAAATCCCCGGCATCTATTGCCTGCAGGTGCCGAGAATAAAAAGGTTATGAGTATTTTTTTACAATGACAGCCATCTTATCCCAATCTCGTTCCATATCCTCCACCAGCTTAAACTGGGTGTGGCAGCGATCCAGGTTGTGCTCAGGGTAGGCGGTGCGGAAATAGTGGTCGCCGTCCAGATAGTCAGTCAAAAAGCGGATACCGCATTCAAGGGTCATCAGTCGGGCGCCCCAGGGCAAGGTCTCTTTTTCAAAATCGGTCAAGGCATCACCGGCGGCCTTCAAAAAGCCTTCGGTATAAGTCTCAAACAGAGAAAGACTGAAATTGACCTTAGTCAGATCTTTTTCGTCTTCCTTGCAGTCGTTGGCACCAAAACGGATGGAATCGCCGTAATCATTTGCGGCAAGACCGGGCATGACGGTATCCAGATCGATGATACAGATACCCTTTCGAGTGGTTTTATCCATTAGAATATTATTCAGTTTGGTATCATTATGGGTAACGCGTAGGGGCAGCTTTCCCTCTGCAAGCCAATTTACCATGCGAGAGCAATCTTCCTTGCGGGCACGGACAAAGGCAATCTCTTTTGTTACACCGACGGCACGGCCGGCAGCATCGGCTGCAACGGCTTTTTCAAAGTTTTGATACCGGTTGGCAGTATCGTGGAACCGGGCGATTGCCTCATGCAGGGTTGCGGCGGGATAATCAGCCAGCTGCTTTTGAAAATTGCCGAAAGCATAGGCGCTTTCGTAAAAATCGGCGGGGTTTTCCACCCGCTGCAGGCAAACGGTATCTTCAACAAAGGTGTACACACGCCATGCACCGCCGTTGGTATCGGCATAGTAACTTTTGCCATCAGTGGTAGGTACAACATTCATGGTCTCACGTTCCGGGTTGCCGCCAGCGGCAATGATCTGCTTGCGCAGATAAGCAGTCACACGGCAAATGTTATCCATCAGACCTTCCGGGTCGGTAAAGGTGTTGGTATTGATTCGCTGTAAAATAAAACGGGTACCGTTTTCCATTACGGCGCAAAAGGTGTCATTGATATGACCCTCACCATAGCGCTCACAGCTTTTTACTTTATCGGGCCAGTTCCAGGCAGCCAATGCTTCTGCAACCATTTCTTCTGTTTTTTTCAGCATAATACAGTTCTCCCCTTTTTCAAATTCATGGGTAATGCAATATTAAGTATAGCAGAACATTCGCAAAATAAAAGTCGGTACTTTTATCCGATTTTCTCTTTTTATTGTCATAATTACTCTTTTACAAGGTATGCGCCAAAATAGGTCACAGTATTGACACCGTTGATATAGTTCATACCGCAGACCTTAGCCAGCTGAGAAACATTGATTCCGTAGGTCTCCAGCGAAGACATGGATTTCTCAGGGTGACGGCAGGGCTCGTTTGTAATTTTAGCGCATTTTTCACACATGCGACAGCCGCCGGCGCCTAAATGCATCCGGTCTGTCATAGGCAACCCGGCAAGCAGAGTTGTAATGGTGCACGCGAGTTGGTTATGCAGTTTACCAGCCTCCTGCATGCCCTCAAAATCGAAGCTGTCCTCCAAAGGATAGACGGTTTGATAGATAACAGCATAATCAAAGCTTTTGGCACGGGCAATCAGCTGCTCGATGGGCCCTTCCTCCGGCGGACAACGCCAGTTGCGACCGTAATTGCCGCAGCTGTTTGCCTCGCAATAGGTGCGAAAAATCGGGTCAAAGGGAATTTTATCGACGGTCAAAAGCTCGGCACGGTTGGGGTTCAATTCACGAATTGTATGCAGTACCTGTTCGGAAATATCCATTTGCGATCCTCCTTTTTAGCACAGTAAACTGTACGATAGGTCCGGTGTTCCGGGTACGTTAGAAAACGTTATATCAGTCAACACGCTTGTCAGGGACATTATACAGGATACAAATATGAAAAACAAGAGACTGAAAGATAACGCGAAAAACTTTTGTTTTTATTTAAAATATGATATAATCAAAACAGCGTTAAAAACGGGAACGACCCCGATAAAATGTAAAAAATAATACATACGGAGAGGTACATGAGATGATTTCTCTTTTCACGCTGTTTTCTACAGGTTTATCAGCCATTGTATGCTGTTTAGGCGGCATCGGCTTTGCTGTTTGGGTGGCAAAAAAGAAAGAGGGAACCTTTAAAATGTTCCTTTTAGGCTTTTTGTCATATACCATGTTTGTACTGGTTGTGCAGCAGACGGTGGACGGGGTTCTCAATGCAACGGGGTTATACGACAGGTTGTGGTTACGGGTGATACTGGTGGCAGTATTAACTGCTCTGACAGAGGTTGGCGGCCGTGCTTTGGTATATGCAATCTTTATGAAGGACGGGATGTTTCTGCCTAACGGACTGATGCTTGGTGCGGGCTACGGTTGGACAGAGGCGGTGCTTTCTGTGGGGGTAACTGCGGTCTATCTGACTGCATTGGGGGCGGCAGCATACCGTCAGCCGGAAATATTAAGTCAGACACTGGATGCGGAAGATGCACAGATGCTCTATGAGCAGCTGCAAAATATACAAGGTGGACAGATGCTGCTGACCTGCATGAACCGTATGCTAACCCTAACCCTGCAAATTGCAGTCAGTGTGATATTGATGACCGCCTTTTCCCGGCGAAATGCTTTGCCTGCGTTGGAGGCAGTTCTATTGCAGGGCGGTAATGCAGCCTTGATGGAGTTGCTTTCCGGTCTGCATGGCTCGGCGATTGCGGCACTGGGTGTGTTGGCCGTGTTTACGGCGATTTCGGTGTGGGAGGCAGTGCGTCTTGCCAAATATCTGCAGGAGCAGGCATCGGAACCCTCCGACGGACAGGTTTGGAACAAGCGCCTGTCCAGGCGACGGTTATAAATTGCAGAGTACATTAGGTAACTGGCTGACAGAGAATGATCCGGTAAAAATAGCTAAAAACAGACCATAATCCTTTTTTGAAAAAGGGATTCACTAATAAAGAAAATGAGGATTAGTACAATGGAAAAGAAACTTCGTATTGCGTTGGTTGGTTGCGGCGGAATGGGCACAAGGGTACACGGTCCGGCATTTGCGGAAATGCCAGATGCGGAAATTGTTGCAGTGTGCGATATTATGCCCAAAAAGGCTGCTGATTACGGCGCTGCTTTGGGGCTTAGTGCTGATCGGATTTGCACCGATTACCGGGAACTTTTAAAAATGGATGGAATTGACGCGGTAGATATCGCAACACCCAACAAATTCCATTCCGAAATTGCGGTAGCAGCAATGAATGCGGGAAAACATGTATTTTGTGAAAAGCCGGACGCTATTAATGTGCAGGAAGTACAAAAGATGAAGGATGCAGCCGAATCCAGCGGCAAGATTCTGATGGTAATGCGTAACAACCGTTACCGTGAGACAGCACAGTATCTGAAGAAGTTTATAGCGGACGGTGAGATGGGCGAAATTTACGCTGGCCGCTGCGGTTGGCAGCGCCGCAGAGGAATTCCCGGTAAGGGTGGTTGGTTTACCACTAAGGCGATTTCCGGCGGCGGCCCGCTGATTGATCTGGGCGTACATATGATTGACCTTGCTATTTACCTGATGGGAAATCCCCGACCGATTACGGTTTCCGGCTGTACCTATTGCAAGTTCGCAAACAGTGATATTGAGGATTCTGTCAATTCCTCTTTCGGAGAAAAGGTGGAAAACGGGACTTTTGATGTGGAGGATCTGGCAATGGGCTTTATCCGTTTTGATAATGGGGCCTGTTTGCAGATAGAATTTTCCTGGGCATCCAATGTTGACTGTGAGAGGCAATTTGTAGAGTTGCGCGGAACCAAGGCCGGCTCTAAATGGGAGACAACCGACGGCGTTTTGCGTCTGTATACAGAAAACTACGGCAAGACAGTGGATATTACCCCCAATGTAACGGATCATTCTATGGGACACCCCGAAAACCTGCGCCATTTTGTCGACTGCGTCCTGTACGGAAAACAGCCAATGTTTGTTCCGCAGCAGGGCTTGGATATGGTGAAGGTGCTGGAGGCAATGTATCGTTCCGCAGCGGAAGGAAAAGAGATTGCGCTTTGACGAATGTATCACCGTATTAAAAAATGAAGTGGGAGCAGTTGTCAGATTAAAAAAGTCCAGGTTTAAATTAAGTAAGCATATCAATTTGAAGGGTTGGGAAAAGCAATGAAAACAAACCCTACGGCTCTGGTAGGTTACACAGGTTTTGTGGGTGGCAATCTGGCTGCACAGTACGGTTTTGACGAGCTATACGATATTCGAAATATTACGCAGGGCTTTGACCGGCCACATTCTGTGGTAGTCTACGCAGGGGTTCCGGCGGAAAAGTTTCTGGCAAATACTGACCCGGCGGCAGATTGGGCGGTGATAGAGCAGGCGAAGGAAAATTTGCGTCGCTTACAGCCGGAAAAGGTCATTTTAATTTCCAGCATCGATGTCTACAAGGACAGTGTCGGAAGGGATGAAAACAGCGATATGTGCCGCGAACAGCTGCACCCCTACGGTGCAGACCGGCTGTTGTTGGAGGATTGGGTTCGGGCAGCATATCCCGGCTCTTTGGTGGTACGGTTGCCTGCCTTGTTTGGTAAAGGACTGAAAAAGAACTTTGTCTTTGACCTGTGCCGAATCGTCCCCTCCCTGCTGAAAACAGAAAAATACCGTCAGCTTTGCGAAAAAAGCCCGCTTGTTGCCGATAGCTACAGCGAGGATAAAAATGGTTTTTATCGGTTAAAGCCTCTTTCAGAAAATGATTTCTCGCAGCTGAAAGCATTTTATGAAAATAACGATTTTAACGCCTTGTCGTTTACCGATAGCCGGGCGTCCTATCAGTTTTATTGTCTGAATCACCTTTGGATGGATATTAGTAAAGCGGTGCAGGCTGGTTTGACAACACTGAACATTACCAGCGAACCCATGACGGCGGCGCAGGTCTACAAAGCCGCCAAGGGAAAAGATTTTGAAAATACCCTTTCCGGCACACCTGTGCGGTACGATTTACGCAGTTGTCACTGTAATGTGATGGGCGGAAAAGACGGTTATCTGTATTTTGCGGATCAGGTTTTGCCGGAGCTGGTGGCCTTTATTGCCCAAAATAGCTGAAAAAAACGGAGTATAAGAAGTATGAAACTGGCAGCAAGTAATATCGGTTGGGACGTGGAGTTAAACCACGCAGTGTATACCTGTATGCGTAAAAACGGGTTTACAGGTCTGGAGATCGCTCCGACCAAATTTTTCCAGACCCAGCCGTACAGCGAGGACAATATCATGGGTGCCAGAACCTTAGCGGATGTGGTGCGCACCGCTTTCGGGATTTCTGTTGTCAGTATGCAGAGTATCTGGTACGGAAAAACTGAGAGTATCTGGGGCAGTGATGCTGACCGGGAGTCGCTGGTGGAGTATACTGCCCAAGCAGCGGAATTTGCTCATGCAGCAGGTTGCAAAAATTTGGTATTTGGTTGTCCGAAAAACCGGAATATTCCAGAGGAATGGATAGACAAAAAGGATACCGCACCGGCCGATGAATTTTTTCTGGCGGCAGCGGATGCAGTGGAAAAGCAAGGCTGCGTATTGGCGTTAGAGCCGAACCCACCGATTTATCACACGAACTTTTTAAATACCACTGCGCAAGCGGCGGCATATTTGCGGCGACTGAATCACCCTGCTTTGAGGATGAACCTGGATGTGGGAACTATGATAGAAAACAAAGAGGATGTTGATGTGGTTGCTGACAATCTGGACCTGATCAGTCATGTACATATCAGCCGCCCCGGTCTGCCGCCGGTAGAAGGGCTGGCTTTGCATCGTCGTTTGGCAAAGGTGCTGCGGTCCGGCGGGTACGAGGGCTGGGTTTCGATAGAGATGAAAGACGCCGGGTTAAAGGCGATAACGCATGCATTGGAAATTGTATCCCGGGAATTTGACACCTAAAACGCATATCTAAAGAGAACCGTTTCAGCTTATTTTTCAGATAAACCGGAAAGGAACAGAGAGCGGATGGATTATCCAGTTGCAAAAAGAGAGAATATCCCCGGCGTGCCGGATTTTGAGGAGATTCCTTTTGCGGAGAAAAAAAGCGAATATTGCCTGCTGATACCAGTCATCAACGAGGGCGAAAGAATTCTGCATCAGTTGAACCGTGCCCAAAACGCCGGGGTGGACAGAATATGCGATATCATTCTTTGTGACGGCGGTAGCACGGATGACAGCACCCGGACACAAAGGCTGGCAGAGTTGGGGGTCAATACCTTGCTGATAAAGCGCGGTCCCGGGAAACAGGGGGCGCAGCTGCGAAATGGAATTTATTTTGCTTTGCAGAAGGGATATACCGGGATTTTGACGGTTGACGGCAATGATAAAGACAGTGTGGAGGATGTGGAGCGTTTTATCCAAAAGCTGCAGCAGGGTTACGATCTGGTGCAAGGCAGCCGTTTTATCCGGGGCGGTCATGCCATTAATACCCCGCCGGTGCGGTGGTTAAGTGTTCAACTGATTCATGCACCGATCATCAGCCTGACTGCGCGTCACCGTTATACAGATACCACCAACAATTTTCGCGGATACAGCCGCCGGTATCTGGAACATCCCGGGGTGCAGCCTTTGCGGGATATTTTTACGGGATATGAGCTGCTGGCATATTTAAGCGTGCGGGCAACCCAGCTTGGCTTGAAAGGCTGTGAGGTGCCGGTGACCAGAGCTTATCCCAAGGGAGAAAAGACCCCCACCAAAATCAGCTTTTTTAAAGGGAATAGCCAGCTGATGAAGATTTTGTTTACCAACTGGAAAGGCGGGTACGCCCCACGATGAGATACGATAAAATCATTCTCGGCGCAGGCTTATACGGCCTATACAGCGCTTTGTTTTGTGCAAAACAAGGCGATAGCGTGCTGGTGCTGGAAAAGGATAACCGCGCTTTTTCCAGAGCAACGCATATCAATCAAGCTCGGGTGCATAACGGATATCACTATCCCCGCAGTTATTCCACGGCGATAAAAAGCGCCCATTATTTTCGGCGCTTTTGTCAGGATTTCGGCTTTTGCAATAAAACTGATTTTGACCAGGTATATGCAACCAGTGCTGCTTTCAGCTGGACCAATGCAGCGGATTTTGAACGGTTCAGTCGCTCGGCAGGCATTCGCTGTGATAAAATTGATCCCGAAAAGTATTTTCGGCCCGGTCTATGCGACGGTGCATTTTTAACACATGAATACACCTACGATGCCATGATCCTGAAGGATTATTTTTTACAGGAATTGGCAGCACAGCCGGGTGTTCAGATAAAATACAGCGCAAAGATAGAGGCAATCGAAAAAGCGGAAGGGTTATATTTTGTCCATACGGCAGACGGTGATGCACCCTCGACACCTTTCTTACTGAATGCGACCTATGCCGGCGTAAATACCGTGCTGAATATGATGGGGTTTGAACCCTTTGCGATCAAGTATGAGCTGTGTGAGATTATCCTGTGCGATGTTTGTGACGAACTGAAAAATGTCGGTCTGACCGTGATGGACGGGCCCTTCTTCAGCCTGATGCCATTTGGAAAAACCGGCACGCACAGTCTGACCAGTGTAACATTTACCCCTCATGTGACAAGCTATGATACACTGCCGACTTTTGCCTGTCAGGTAGCAAGCAACGGATACTGCTGCCCCGCAGCATTGGGCAACTGTGATGAATGTCCGGCGAAACCGGAATCTGCCTGGCCGTATATGAGTCAACTGGCAAAAAAATATATGCGACCCGGGTTGGATTTTTCATATAAATCCTCGCTTTTCAGCATGAAACCCATTCTGAAAGCCAGCGAGGTAGATGACAGTCGGCCTACAGTGGTACGTACATTCAGTCAAAACCCGACCTTCGTCAGTGTGTTGTCCGGTAAAATCAACACGGTATATGATCTGGATGAGGTGCTTTCTCATCCCGGGAATGACAGCACAAAAGTTATTGACATCATGTGAACAGTGGTTGAAAACCTTGAAAGGAATGACCGTGAATGAACAAAGAACACAACTTTGTATCTGCAGTAGTATACCTGCATAATATGCAGCGACAGATCGCTTCTTTTTTGAAGCAGCTGCAGGGGGAGCTGGAAGCAAATTTTGAACAGTACGAAATAATCTGCGTCAACGATGCCTCTACCGATGAAAGTGTAGAAGCGGTACGGCAGTTTGCAAAAGAAAAGACCTTTCCGCTTACGATTGTGCAGATGAGTACCTGGCAGGGGCCGGAGCTGGCGATGACAGCAGGCATTGATGTCGCTATCGGTGATTTTGTTTTTGAGTTTGACCGGCTTACCTTGTGCGACAGACCGGCGCTGCTGATGGAGTGTTATCGCAAGGCGTTGACCGGCTGCGATGTGGTCAGCGCCTGCCCAGAGAAAACGGTCGGCGGAGCGAAAAAAATGTTTTACAGATGGTTCAACCGTTCCTTTGACAGTGTTTATCCGGTACGGGAGGATGCTTTCCGGTTGGTTTCCCGCAGGGCGCTTAACCGGGTGCATGCCATATCGGCAACCCCGCCCTACCGTAAGGCTGCCTATGCGGCAAGTGGGCTAAAGGTGGGTACGGTCTGTTTTTCGGGTAGCTGTAAGGTACCTGTACCGGAAAAAGACCCGATGGCAAAAGCTTTGGATTCGCTGGCATTGTATACTCATGTTGCCTATAAATTCAGTTTCGGATTTTCCGTGTTGATGCTGCTGGCAACCGTGTTTTTTGCGATATATTCCGTGGTTATCTATCTGAGCCCGGTTCATCAGGTAGAGGGTTGGACCAGCACCATGCTGGTGATATGTTTTTGCTTCTTCGGCGTGTTTTTTATGCTGACTTTGGTGATAAAGTATTTATCTTTGCTGGTGGATCTGATCTTTAAAAAGCAGCGTTACCTGGTTGAGGGAATCGAGAAAATACAAAAATAAGCAGGCTTCCCTGCCGAAAAAATCTTTCGGCGAGATATTGCGATGCACAAAAGGGTTAACACAGATGAAAAAACTGTATGACAAAAGCAGTCACGATTTAACACGTTGGGGTTTTTGGCTTTGCGTTACGGTACTTTGCATGGCCCGTTTGGTATTGGCTGCGCAGGGAAGGTTATATCTGGAGCCGGAAAATTCCCCGATAGATGACCAAATGATGTATAACGCGGCAGTTTCTATCACAAAGGGAAACTGGCTGGGAGCATATGCCTATAACACCATCGCAAAAATGATGTTTTTCTCGGTCTGGCTGGCATTTGTTCATTGGACGGGTGTGCCCTACCTTGTGGCAAATGCGTTGCTGGGTATAGCGGCGGCACTATTTGTGGCGTTTGCGTTAGCACCCATCCTGAAAAAGAAAACATGGATGATAGGCGCGTTTTTTATGCTTAGCTGCTGTCCGGTTTTTTTTGACGCATACAATTACCGTGTATATCGCGATAGCATTACAATACAGCTGATGTTGTTTGCGTTTGGTGGTGTGATCGGATTTGTGCTGCGCTGGATGAATACAGATAAGGCGAGCAGGCGAAGCAGCTATTTTTACGCGATTGTCGGCGGTTTGGGCTTTGGCACAAGCTGGCTGAACCGGGAGGACGGTATTTGGCTACTGCCGTTTTGTGTGTGTTTCGCAGCAGCGGGGGTTGTGGTAGTCGCAAAAGGGGCAGAAAAAAAAGACATAGGCAAAAAGATTTGTCATGCTTTAAGTTGCTGTGTGGTTTACACGGCAGTGACAGGGCTATGTCTGGTTTCCTACGCAGGGATGAATTTGAAAACCTACGGAAGATTTATTTTAAGCGATCTGACCAGCCGGGATTTTACAACAGCCTACGGTCTGTTGACGGGTATAGAGGATGAGGGTACAGGAGCATACCGTCCGATTACCAGGGCAACCAGGCAGAAGTTATATGATAACAGTACTTTTTTTGCTCAGCTGGAGCCCTACTGGGAAAGCCCACTTGTTTTAAACGGCTACGGGAATATCGAAACTGGAGAATATAACGGAAGTTTTTACTACGCACTTCGTTTGGCAAATCAGCTGTACGGTCAATACGAGGACGCTGTACAGACAAAGGCGTTTTACGAGCAGATAGTACAGGAGCTGCTTCGCTTAGATCAGAAAGGAATCATTTCTATTTCTCATAAACGGGCGTCAACCCTTGCAATTTGGAAAAATGAATATTTGTTACCCACATTACAAGAAGTGGGTAACGGAATCAAAATGGCGGTTTGGTTAAACAATCTTTGCGTGGAACCGACATTCAGTACTTACTCGAAGCAGGACATAGTTGATGAGATGCAAGGATATATGCATTCACAGATTGTTCAAAAGGGTATATTTGCAGAGGGAACAGATAAACCCTACTACAACTTGTTGCAACGGATGGCATTTACCGTGGAAAACAACATCGTTTGGATATGGCGTGTAGGAATTGTTCCCGCACTGATTTTTACCGTTGGCGGGGTAGTATGCAGCGGTAAAAAAAAGCTTGGCTGGCTGTTTTTGAAGGATGATATATCCGACTGCAAAATGCAAGCCGTAAAGAGAGAACGCTTTTTAGTTTGGTTGCTTATTTGCGGAATGTTGCTCAGCGCCCTGCTGCGCTGTGGCATTATGGCGTATATGGAAGTGACGACTTTCGGTATCGGTACGCATTTGATGTATCTTTCTACAGCCACACCTCTGTTGGGATTGGCGGGGTTGTCAGGTGTAAAGTGGTTTTGCGACGGCCTATACAGCAAAAAGAAAAGCGAGGACCAGTCATGAGCTTTACTTCAGCAGGTTTTTACGGCTTTTTAGCTTTAGTATTGGTGCTGAACTATGTCGCAGCGATATTGCCGCAGCAGGTCTCAAAATGGGTACAAAATGGTATGCTGTTGGCAGATAGCCTGCTATTTGCGGGTTTGTTTGGCTGGCAGACCCTGGCTGCGGTATTAATGGCGGCACTTTTATGCTGGGGTTTTGCGTTGTGGTGTGAAAAATCGGCTCACCCTGTGGGCGTGGGGCGGTTGGGCATGGTGTTGATGTTGTTTGGGCTGATTGCAATAAAATATTCCGGAATGTTATTTTCCGGTATCGGAAAATTGGTTCCTCAGCTTTGTTCACCTGAGTTTTCCGGTGTTTTCAACGCCGTCGGTATAAGCTACTATACTCTCACCGCAATCGGATATCTGTCAGATGTCTCCCATAAAAAATATAGGGCGATCAGGTCCCCGTTACGGGTTTTGCTGTGCATTTCCTTTTTTCCGCAGCTTCCAAGCGGGCCTATTGCGCGTATTCCCGCCATTTTTCCGCAGTTTGAAAAAACAAGAAAATTGAATTATGACACTTTTGCGCAGGGAATGACCGAGCTTTTATTCGGTGCTTTTCGCAAGCTTGTCATTGCGGATAGTATTGCGTTGGCAGTCAATCCGGTGTTTAACGATCCGCAAAGCTTTTCCGGCCCATGCCTTGTGCTGGCAGCAATAGGCTTTTCCTATCAGTTGTACAGTGATTTTGCCGGATATACTGAGATGGCACGGGGCATTGCAAGATTGTTTGGTATTCAGTTGCAGCAGAACTTTAACCGTCCGTTTGCGGCAAGAAGCTTTGCGGAGCTTTGGAACCGCTGGCATCTTTCGCTGTCGTTTTGGCTGAGAGATTATATCTATTTTCCGATGGGCGGCAGCCGTCGGGGCTTGTTGCGCATGTGCCTTGCCACCATGACTGTATTTGCGGTTAGCGGAATCTGGCACAATGCGGGCTGGCTATTCTGCCTGTGGGGGATTTTGAACGGGCTGTTTGTTGTAGAGGAAAAGCTGACGAAAAAGCCGCGAGCCGCGCTTGAGCGAAAACTGCCGGGGTATGAAGGCAGCTTTTTGCAGGATGTTTGGCAACGGGTGCGAGTATATCTCATTTTTACGGTATGTTTTATCATGTTTCGGGTGGGGCAAACCGGCGACAGCCTGGCGGCAGCAGGACAGTTTTATGCCGGGCTTTTCCGGGATTGGGTTGTCCTGCTACAGTTCGGTCGGCTGGCAGCCCAACTGAAAGCAATGAGCATTGGACGCAAGCTGACAGCCTACCTGGGGGCAGCTGTTCTGTTGACCGAAGGTTTGGACTGGTTTGCTGCCCGCGCTGAAACAGAAACAGCTCTCTGGCTGCGAGGCAGAAAGGTCTGGATGCGTATGACAGTATACTATGCGCAGCTTTTGCTATTGCTATTTTTCGGTCAGTTCGGCGGTTCTTCCTTTATCTACTTTACATTTTGAAAGGCGGTATCCGTATGCGGAGAAAAAACAATAACCCAATGCTACGTATCCTGTATGCCGCACTGTGGTTTGTACCGATTGCCGTGTTGGTTGCGCTGGTCAATGTTAAGGTGGATCCTGCAAATCTGTTTCGCCGGGATTATGAATATACGGTGGCGCAAATAGTCACATCCGGCCAAAATGCTTCCGAGCTGAAAAACATGGATGACCGTACTTTTCAGAAATACTGTGCAAAGCTGTTGACATACACCCCGGATACATTAGTTTTAGGCTCAAGCCGAGCCATGCAGATAACCGCACGGGATTTACATTGTGAGACACTATTTAATGTTGGGGTAACAAATGGGGATTTGCGGGATTTCATTTCATTTTACCTTTTGTATAAACAGAACAATAAATTACCCAGACGGGTTATCCTCATGACGGATTACTGTATTTTTAATCCGGCTAAATTGGATGGGCGTGCCTACACAGACGGATATCAGGATTTTGCAAAACAGATTGATACACAACCAATATTAAGCGGAAAGAGTTTGGAAAAATGGAAACAAGTTTTTTCTCCATCGTACTTTCAGACGGCGGTTCGCTTTTTGCTTTCCGGTGGAGAAGCGCAGCCTGTGATGACGACAGAGTATGAGGCAGAAACCGATATGCGACGATCAGACGGGAGTTACAGTTATAACGCACAGATAAGAAATACCCGAGCTACCGATATTACAGATGAGCAGGCTTTTATACGAATGGGCTTGACATTGGGAGAATATGACGACAATTCAGCTGTGCTTAGGCAACAGTTTGAAGCATTTGTAGATCAAATATTAAAGGATGGAATGGATGTAGTATTTTATTTTCCACCGATTCATCCGGCTTATTACAGACAGATGCAACAAAGCGCACAGTATTGCTCACAGATACAACTTGAGGAGTATTTTAAAAGTTTCGCAGATAATCATGGCATAAAAACATTTGGCAGTTATGACGCTTTTGCACTGGGGTTGACAGAGGCGGATTTTCATGACGGCCTTCACTGTTCCCTGCAGGCAACCCAAAGTATTTTACCGGAATGGTTGACAGAAAATTAGAAAATGAAAAAGAGCTGACCGATTTGCTATTTCGGCGAGATCGGTCAGTTCTTTTTAACGGAAAATAAGAAAAAATAGTATTCTCAGCAGGATTATCAGATATGTTCCACCTTTAATCTGCCGGTATGACACTTAGCGCACCGGTATTGGTCAGGGTGTGAGGTAACACTGCAATCCCGCTGGCGAAAAAAACGGTTGCCGCAGCTTTGACAGGTGATCTGCCAGTGATAGGTGACATTGCGTTTCGGCAATGCAATACCGTTTGCGGTAGCATCGGTCACCCGGTGGATATCGTAACCGTAAGTACGGCTCATTCGGGCGGCATAGCTTTTCCAAAGGCTGCCGTGGTTATGGCAATCGGGACAGGTATGCAATATTTCGTGGGCGAGGGTGTTCAGACATTGTTTGATGCCTGCCCGAGGCAAAGAGGCGCTGATCTCTATCGTGTATTTATAGTTTTTATCTTTACCGGTATAGCAACAGCCAAGTCGCTTGGTGGAGCGGGTATTCCACAGCACATGGGGGTTGGTATGTTCGCTTATGGGAATATTCAGTCGAGTCGCCTGGTCCTGTACATAAATCAGAAGAAGATCCACCTCGTAAGAGCTGAGCGGAAGCTTGGTAAAGGCGTCATCCGGAATGAGGATGCTGTCGGAGGACAGTTTTGTCTTTGTTGATGGTGTCACAACTCTACCTGCCTTTCTGAAAAATGAATATCGCAAGGCCTCAAGCCTGAAAATCGGTGTGGGGCGGATCGTTATCGTGCAGACTGTCGGAAGCACCGTTAGCCCCATCGGCAGAATTTTGCGTCAGCTGCAAGGGATCGTCATCTTCCCTGCCCAGCTGCGTACGCCATATCTCGCGCAGGCTTTGCTGCAGCACATCCCAGTCCTCCCGGGCGGAATCCAGCTGCTCGTCTACCATACCTTTTAGGCTGTGCAGATACTGTTCGCCCCGTTTTTGTTGAACCAGCCAAAAGCCGGAAAGTGAGAACCGCTCACTGTTACGCAGCTTTTCCAATTGGGTACGCAATCCGTCTGGACTGGCCTGTCGGGCAGCCCGGCGAGCTTTCCAGTG
>DCHC01000009.1:57794-108492 GCA_002314755.1 Faecalibacterium sp. UBA1762
ATGGCAGCTTCTCTTTTTTGGGCAGTGTGGGTGACAAAATGGTCCCATTCTTCCGTCAGTATCCGTCGCATACGTTCAAGGGTTTGCTGACGGGTCGTCTCCAGTTCGGCAAATTCCTGTTCCTGCTGTTGCCGAATCAGCTGCTCCTGCTCAACCCGTTCCTTTGCGTGCTCCAGCATTTTTTGCTGTATGGCAGATTTTCGCTCTCTGCTGTCTGCGGAATATTCATCCGTCAGCTCCCTTACGGTTTCCCAGGCGGTATTAAGCTTCAAGCCGGTGCGACCCAAATAGCCCAGCATATCAGCGGTAAAATCAAAAAATTCGTCACCTGCAGCATGACGGTCGCGGGAGAGCTGACCTGTTTTCCAAGCATCGGAAACCTGCTCGTACCGTTCGCGGGCGCGCAGGACAGCGTCCTCCCAGGACAGATAGATCCGCTGCGAGGCCTGCTGACCGACGGTGCGGGCAAATCCCCGGTCCGCACAGAGTTCGCGGATGCAACGGGCCATATCCGACGGGGTACCGTCAAACAAAAAGCCGGTCTCTCTGTCGGTAATGCCTTCTGCGGCGCAGCTGCCGGCAACCAGCATGGAAGCACAGCTGCAGGCGGCAGCTTCCCGTACCACGATACCGTTGGTATCAAAGGTGGAGGGAAACAAAAACAAATCGGCACAGCCGAAAATGGCGCGCAATATCTCACGGTTGCGAACTGCACCGGTGAAAATACACATATCTGACAAATCCAGCTGTCGAGCGTAGGCTTCTATTTCACCGCGGTCAACGCCATCCCCCACTGCGACAAAAGCAAAATCCAGACCGGCATCCTTTATAATGCGCAATGCATCCAGAGAAATTTTAAGACCTTTGTACCACATCATTCTGCCGACAAACAGGAAAGCCGGTCGGTCGGTGGGGATATCGAACTGTTTACGGGCGGCGGCAATGGCTTCCGGCGTTGCGGTGCCGCGGGGAAAATCCACACCGTTTTCCATGATACGATAGGGCGCAGCAGAGCCTAAAGAGCGCATATTTTCACCGGCACCCTCACTGACAGTCCAAATCTCATCACTGGCGTCGATATTGGATACCATAGCGCGGATGCTGGTCTGCTGCAGCAGCTTTCCGGGGACGGCTTTCTGAATATCTATATCAAATTTGGTGTGGTAGGTAAAGATGATAGGGGCGTCGGCAAGGGGACGCAGCATACGGGCCAGCATAGAGGACACTGCAGGGCAGTGGCAGTGAATAATATCCGGCTTGCGCTGCGCCAGGGACACCAGCAGCTCGGGAGAAAAAGGTATTCCGGCGCGATAGCCGATGCTTTCACCGGTGGGCAGGCTGGGGTAGCGCACCACCTCAAAAGGATAGTCATCCTTTACCCCCGGATACTCCGGCGTAACCACCGTTACGGTATCCCCTTTTTCCTGTAATATTTTCGCGTAGTTAAAGGTGACATTCGCCACACCGTCAATGGTGGGCGGAAAAGAATCGTTCAGTAAAAAGATATTCATAAAAACAATCTCCTTCCTGACGGTAAGCTTGCTTGAAAAAAGTCTTTGCCGTCGGCTGTGAGCGCAGCGACAGAGAGGGGCAGTTACAGAGTGTCACTATCATTGGAAAACGGATTGACAGTCTTGCGGCTGTGGGGCGGAAAAATATCCGCCGTGTAAAGCGGTACGGGAAACCATACCCGCATAGCGCGTCCGGCATCTTCCATATCGCCGCAATCGGCGTAATCCAAAAAAGTCAGTTCCAACTCTTTGTGGTCGAAAAAGTGAACAGGACGGTGCAAAAAGCGTACTGCATACCCGGTTTTACCGTCTTCAAGAGAAACCGGGCGGATAAAGGGTGTATGTCCGGCATCGTCTACAGACTGGGCACGGTAATAGTCCACCTTTAAAGTGTCATCGTGCAGCCGCTGCATGGTATCGTTCATCAACCATAGCGGGGTGTTTTCCGGCATCCGGGTGTATTTTTCATCCATGCCCAAAACAAGCGGCCCGACCATGACAGCCTTGTAAACAGGGTTGGCAGGGGCGTCCACGATACGGGGGGACAAATCCAGGGTCAAAATCAGGGTGTCACCGGTTTGCCAGCGGCGGCTTAGACAGCACCAGCCGTCTTGCAAGGCAGTGCAAAGGTCGACCGGCTGTCCGTTCAGGGAAAGCACGGTATTTTGACTCCATGCCGGTATGCGCAGGGCAAGGGTAGCTTCCTTGGCAGGCGCCCGGTCAACGGTAAGGGTAACGGTTTCCCCATGGGGGTAATCGGTTTTCTGTCGGATAAACCATCCTCCCTCACAGGGGTATTCGCCGGTTTGATACAGACAAACGGCGGCGCCGTCACTGCGCCCCATCACAGCCCATTGGGTCACCTCGGTCAAAGCGCGGGGACCGTTGACTACGCAACAACTGCTGTTCATATCGGCAATCTGTATCTGACTGGGGACTCGGCAGCCCTGTAACGGGCTAAAGTATGCCCACCAGCTGCCATCCTTCTTCATGGCTCCTGCCAGGGCGTTAAATAAAGAAATCTCCATCTGATCTGCCCATGCCGCGCAGCCGGTTAGGCGAAGCAGCTGATGGCAGATTTTCATGTAGGTGGCGGTGACACAGGTCTCCATAGGCGCTTCCAGCATCTGGGTCTGGCGCAGCCTGCCGTCACACCACAGCTCGCCGCTGCTGCCGCTGCCGGTGATCATTGCCTCCCGCTCCTGCACAAGGTTCATATAGGCAAGGGCGGCATGCAGATATTTTTCGTTGCCGGTGGCGCGGTACAGCTCGCACACGCCCTCCCAGCAGCTCATGATCTCATACCCCTTGGGTGCAGCAATATTGATAGGGGCAACACCGTCCAGAGAATCCTCTATCAAACGCATACCCCTGGGGTTAAAGGCGCTGGGCTGACTCCACAAATCCACCAAGTACTCGGCAAAATCCAAAAATCTTTTTTCGCCGGTTCGCAGATAGATCTGCACAACGGGCTGTAGAATGCTGCAGGAGCTTTCTGCCTGTAGCGCAGCGAGTCCGGTTTCGGTAATTTTGACGCCGGCGTCACGTGTGTGTGCGATGATGTCGTCCAAGGCGGCGGCAGCGGCGGAGAGTGCTTTACAGCCAAGCTCATCCGCGGCAAGGTCATACCGGGCAACCAGACCCAATAATGCGTATTTCCTTCCCCACAAATCCCAGGTGGTAAAATCGGTGGCGCTGGCAGAAAGCCTGCCGGTCGGTTCCTGCGCGGAAAGTAGCATTTTGACTGCGTCATCTACAATAACCATATTTTCGGCGGTGGGTCGGTAGCGGGCTGCAGGTGCGGCACTGGTAAACCACTTGCCCCAGAATTCGCCGGTAAACAGTCCTTCGCTGTCCAACTTTTCTGTATAAGCGCGGGTAAACCGTTTATAATTATCGGTCATGATGCCGTCTTTCATACAGGCATCCAACATTTCACCAATCCGACCCTCAATGCAGGCGGCGACCTGGTCGGTTAGCTTATCCTTAACCTTAAAAGCATCCATATCAAAACCTTCCTTTTTTCCTTTGTTTCCGGCAAGCCGGTTTGTATCATCCACATATATTATAATACGGCTGACAGGTAAAGAAAAGCCTGAATTTGCGGCAGTGTAGCGCAGGTAGTCATTTGTGGTGACAAAATACGATACGGCATAAATGAATGAAACAAGGTATTTATCAAATAAACATGTGCATATTCGACAAAAAGAGTTTGACATGTTGATTGTTTCGTATTATAATTACCGTGTAATCTCCCGATGAGAAGCGGAGAGATGAGACTTTTCAAGGTTTCTACGGATTACAGTTGATTGAAAAGTCTATGCGGTTATCAAAATGTAATCCCAAAATAACAAAGGAAGGTAAGGATCTATGAAAAAGTTTTTAGCGGTTCTTTCTGTAGTGCTGGTAGCAGCTATGCTGCTGACCGCGTGCGGAGCAGGTAAGACAGAGACAGCTGTTTCTGCCGGCAACAGTGAGTATGCCGGTATGGGCGACGGCAAGACTTTGGTTTACTGGTGTGAGTGGAATGAGTCTGAGACACAGTGGGATGTCTACAAGGATACCATTGCCCGTTTTGAAGCAGATACCGGTTATAAGGTAGATGTTCAGCACCTGGGTCGTGACGTTGCTACCCTGTACCCCGCTGCAATTGACGCCGGTGAGGTTATCGATGTTTTCGATATGAACAGCACAATGCCTGCAAAGGGCTACAGCGCCAACATTCAGGAATATGTTGACAAGTACGGCTTGGACGAGATGGTTCTGCCTATCTACGCAAAGTACGAAGAGAGTGTTTCTTTGGATGATGAAGGCAACTGGTACGGTGTACCCTCTCAACCCTTCTTCGGCGGTGTCTTCTACAATAAGGACATTTTTGAGGCAGCCGGTATTACTGCAGAGCCCACCACCTGGGCGGAGTTTATGGATTGCTGCGAGAAGATTAAGGCAGCCGGCTATGACCCCATGTGCATTGATGACGCTTACGTAGAGGGTGTTTGGTCTTATCAGTTTGGTTTGGCTTTGGGTGAGGATGCCTTTAACGATCTGAAGCGCGGCACCGGCGACAAGTGGAACGCGACTTTGGATGTTGCCAAGGCCATTGAAGAGATGGCCAGCAAGGGCTACTTCTCTGCTTCTACCGGAGGCGCGCAGTTCCCCGCAGCTCAGAACGGTGAGTTTGCTATGGGTACTGCAGCAATGTACGGTTGGGACGGTTCTTGGGTCTGCAACGAAGTGCATGACATCACCGGCGATGAGTTCAACTGGGGCTTTATGCTGTGGCCCTGCTGTACCAATGATGAGTACAAGGTCATCGAGACCTCTTGCCAACAGATCTGTGTCAGCACCACTTCTCAGGATCCTGCGGGCGCTGCTTTGCTGCTGAAATACATGATCGACGCGACCACCTGTGAAGGCCTGCGCGACAAGTGCCAGTGCATCCCCGTCTGTGACGGTTTGGATTGGCCCGGTGCTTTGACCTGCGTACAGGAAGCTGCCAAGAATGCCGAGACTGTTTACGGCTGGTGCCTGGCATCCCGTGCCGAGGGTCTGGATCCCGATGTCAACACGCTGTGCACCACCTACTTCCATGAGCTGATGGGTGGCACCAAGACCGCACAGGAGTTTGTGGACCACATGGTATCCGGTTCTTAACAAAACAGGAAAGCTTATATAACATATAGGCTGCAGGGGCGCAGGCCGTTGGGCCTGCGCCCCGTTTGCGTTATCAGCGTAATATCGCAGAACAGTATCGACTGCTTATGAGGCACAGGAAAGCTAACGCGGAGATGGAAACATCCCCAAGCTGACTTTCAGAAAGGCGGGTTAACGGATTGTGAAAAAGCAGAATCGAAGATTTATTATTCTGAGTTTAATTCCCCCTATTTTTTGTTTTTTGGTCTGGACGGTGTACCCTACTCTTCGGTGTATTATTCAAAGCTGCTTTGCAATGCCCAATATGACGGTTCCGGTTTCCCAGTGGCAATGGGTCGGCTTGCAAAACTACAAGGATCTTTACGAGAGCAGCGTTTTTATGATGTCCTTTACCACTTTGGGTAAAATTTGGCTGTACGGCGGTGTAATCTGTCTATCCGTTTCGCTGTTGTTCGCCACCATTCTGACCAGCGGCGTGCTGGGTAAAAAGTTTTGGCGCAGTTTGATTTATCTGCCCAATACCATCTCCGCAGTTGCCATGGTCAATATGTGGTCCCTGTACATCTACAACAACAAGTTCGGTATGCTGAAAAAGATTTTTTCATCCTTAGGTATGGAAAAATTGGCAGAGGTTAACTGGACGGATACGGAGCATATGTTTGGCTCTATGCTGGTCGCATACTGCTTCGGCTATATCGGCTATCTGATGCTGATTATGATTGCCGCCATGGACGGTATTCCCAAGGATCTGTACGAGAGTGCCTTTTTGGACGGTGCGAACGCCTGGGTGCGGTTCTGGAGAATTACCATGCCGCTGATTACAGAGACCTTCCGTACCTGTTTGACCTATTGGACCCTGGGCACCATCGGTTTCTTTATCTGGTCGCAGTTGTGGAGTCGTTCGCAGGATCTGGCTTTGATGACGCCGGCACTGTATATGTACAACTCCACCTTTGCAAACAGCTCTACCGATGTGCTGGTAAAGAACATCGGTAGAGGCTGCGCAATTGCTGTTATCATGATGCTGATGGCAATGTTTGCCCATCTGCTGTTCAATGTAATTTTGAAAGAAAGGAAGTATGAGTACTAATGGCATTGTTAACAAAAGAATCTACTTCCAAAAAGACCTTCCGCAAACTGTCAAAGCACGAATGGGCAATGCAGGTCAGATTGATTCCGGCCTATATCCCGCTGGTTTTGTGGCTTGCATTTTCTGTATTTGCCATCGGCTGGCTGCTGCTGGCTTCTCTGTCTACCTCCCGTGAGGTGTTTGGTGATAACCTGATGGCCTCCGGTCTGCATTTTGAAAACTATGTTAAGGCGTGGAAGAGTAATAACGTCTCCCGTTATTTCCTGCATTCTATCATCTACTCCTCTATACCCTGTGTGGTGTTGGTTTTCTTTGGCGCTCCGGCCGCGTATGTTCTTGCCAAAAAAGAGTTCAAGATGCGAAAGTTCATTGTCACCAGCTTCATTGTGGGTATGGCTGTGCCCGGTACCATGGTACTGATCCCCTGGTATTCCATTCTGGTCAAGCTGGATCTGGTCGGAAAGCTTCCCACCATGATCGTGATTTATTGTATGGGCATTTCCGGAACGGTGTTTTTCTTGATGCAGTTCTTTTCTACGGTGCCGACCTCTTTGGAGGAGGCTGCGCTGATTGATGGCTGTACACCGTATCAGGCGTTCTGGAAAATCATGTTCCACATGGCTCAGCCCGGTGTCATTACCGTTACAATTTTTAACTTCCTGGGCTTCTGGAACGAATATTTCCTGGCACTGATTTTTGCCAACAGTGGAGAAAATGTGCGTTCTTTGGCAGTTGGGCTACAGAACATGATCAACTCTATGCGGTTTACAGGCGACTACGCGGCACTGTATGCGGCAATTTTGATCGTATTTTTGCCCACCTTTATCCTGTACCTGTTCTTGTCGGATAAAATTGTTGCCGGCGTAACAGGCGGTGCAGTAAAGGGTTAATAAAAGAAAAAAGATGTCTGCCCGATTGGATGTGTACCCGAAGACCGGAGAACCGGCGTCGGAGACGCATACCGATTAGCGCAGACATCTTTTTGTTATGTTGAATCAGTAATAGATGGGTATACTGCGGAAGAGCAGAACTGTTATCGGTGACGACGGAGCCAGAGAATAAGATGTACCGCCACCGCGCCAACCAACCCCAAAAGCATGCCGATGGCAGTCGGTACCAGATAATCGGTGAATAGATAAACCGCAGCCATGGCAAAGGCAAAAAAGATCAGCAGCAGCGCCGCAAGCCGCAAACGGATGCGAAGAGTATCCTCCGAAGCGGCAGGCTGCGGAGTGTCTTCATCCGACAGAATCGGTCTATGGGCGACGGCAAATCGTATAAGGGCGCGTAAAACATAGTATTCGGCGATGCCCAGCATCAGCCCGTAACCGATGGCGGCAACAGTAAGAATAGTCATAAGACGGTATTGATCCTTTCTGGGAAAAGATTTTATTAAGCCGCGAAGCGTAAGGCGAAAAGCAAAACGGTTATATGAGGCAGTAGAAAATCTACCGTCACAGTATATCATTTTTTGAAAAGAAAAGAAACAGGTTTACGGCGGTTTTTGGAATTTCCGTGAACTTTTTCCGTGCCTGTATTGACAATCCGAAAGGTTTGTTTTACCATAGATTTGTGCAGTATGTGCTATTATTTTAAACAAAAGTTAAGAGGGACAGATTTATGGAAAATGAAAATCAGGAATTGCTGACGGAGCCGGTACCACCGGAACCAAAGCAGACTGGTGTAGAGCGGACGGCAGAGCAGCCAGAGAACGCGCAGAGCGGTATCGTGGAGCAGGAGTCTGCTGAGCAGCTTTCAGAGCAGTCTGTTATGCAGGATGAAGAAACGCAAAGCGAAGAGGCACAGCAGCCCGACGGCAAACCGAAAAAAAGAAAAAAAGAAAAAAAACGGCTATTTGTCCGTCGTTCCACAATGGAGTGGGTGTCTACGGTGTGCATCTGCGCACTGGTAATGTATATTGGTTACGCCTTGATGAGTGCAATGAAAAGCACCGGGACAAGCGGACTGCTTTCGGCGACCTTCGGCAAGCTGAATATGGATCTGCGTATGGTGTTTCTTGCAATGGCGGCTGCGTTAGCGGCTACCGTCGGGCGCCGGGATTCCCGCTGGATGGTTATTCCGGTCGGGTTGGGTACCGCGTTATGTTGCTATGAAATATGGACCTCGGTCAGGGTAGTGGCTGTCATTGCTTACGGTCTGATAACCAAGCAGCTGCTGATGGAGGATATTCTCATCAACATATCTACTTTAATGCCCTATCTGCTGGAGTTTTCCATTGTGCTGATGTCCATTTTGGCAATGGTGTTCGGTATGGTTGCGTTGTTGTCCTGTTGTTGCCGTGTAGCAAGCGTCGTGTTCTGGGTGCTGTGGATACTCAGCTATGACAGTGTTATACTGATTAACACGGCAGGAGCGATTTTGGATAATATGAACCGCATTGCGGTAGCAATTTATGCGATTCTGTTGACAGTTGCGGCGGTATTGCCTATGGTACGCGGCAAACGGGTGGTCAAAAGTGAGATATCTGCCCTGCAGGTAGAGGATGAGCTTGCCTACTGGTTGGAAAAGAACGGCAAAAAAGAGCTGCCCAGTACACCGGCCGAGGACGAAAAGGACCCGGAGGACGAGCTTTCTGTGCCGCCGTACGGCGAGCAGCCGACGGTGGAGGAGCCTACACAGGCAGAGCCGACAGGGGAAGACACAGAGGGTTAATGGCTTTAAGGTAGGATATTTTCCGATATACTGCGGTATATCGGAAAATGCAGATAAGGCGCAGGCTTTATCGGAATATGCTGATCAAATCAGGAGAAAGAGGTAAAAAAGGATGCTTTACAAAAAAAATACGGCCCCGGAGCTGGACCGTGAGCTTTTCCGTAACCCTACATCGGAGTACCGTGGTACCCCCTTCTGGGCTTGGAACTGCAAGCTGGAGAAGGATGAGTTGTTGTGGCAGATGGAGGTCTTGAAAAAGATGGGCTTTGGCGGCGGACATATGCATGTGCGCAGCGGCATGGCCACTCCCTATCTGAGTGATGAGTACATGGATCTGATCAAGGCTTGTGTAGAAAAAGCCAAGGATGAGAAGATGCTTGCCTGGCTGTACGATGAGGACCGGTGGCCCTCCGGCGCTGCGGGCGGTCTTGTCACCAAGGATCCACAGTACCGTGCCCGTTTTCTGCTATTTACCCCCACGCCTTATGCAGATGATCAGACTGCAGCTAAGGTGGAAAGCTCCTCTGCGGCTGCAGGCCGGAACCAAAACGGTTTTCTGCTGGCAAGATACGATATTCAGCTGGATGCTGATGGCTACCTGATCTCCGGTCGTAAGCTGGCCGAGGGCGAAGAGGCAAGGTACGAGTGCTGGTATGCTTACCAGGAGCAGCAGGCAGAGAGCGGCTGGTTTAACAACCAGACCTATGTTAATACGCTGGACAAAAAAGCGATGGATCGGTTTATCGAGATCACCTACGAAAGCTATAACCGTACCATCGCAGAGGATTTCGGCGATACGGTTCCCTCTATTTTTACCGATGAGCCCCAGTTCACCCGCAAATCTACTCTGCAGTATGCGACAGATAAAAAGGATGTCACACTACCCTGGACAGATGATCTGCCCGAGACATTTGCGGCTGCTTACGGTGAGGATTTGATGGCCGCCATCCCTGAGCTGATTTGGGACCGTGCAGACAAAAAGCCCTCTGTATTGCGATACCATTATCATGACCATATCTGCGAACGGTTTACCCAAGCCTTTGCCGATAACTGCGGCGCCTGGTGCCGTGAGCATAAGCTTGCCTTGACCGGTCATATGATGGAGGAACCCACCCTGCTCAGCCAGACCGCTGCATTGGGTGAGGCAATGCGCGCTTACCGCGGCTTTGACCTGCCCGGTATTGATATGCTGTGCGCCCGCAAGGAATACACTACCGCAAAGCAGACCCAATCTGCTGTGCATCAGTTTGGCTACGAGGGTATGCTTAGCGAGCTGTACGGTGTGACCAACTGGGATTTTGATTTCCGCGGTCATAAGCTGAACGGTGACTGGCAGGCTGCCTTGGGTGTTACAATCCGTGTTCCCCATCTGTCCTGGGTCTCCATGGCAGGTGAGGCAAAGCGCGATTACCCCGCTTCCATCAGCTATCAGTCACCCTGGTGGCAGCAATACAGCCGCGTAGAGGACCATTTTGCCCGTGTAAACACGGCCATGACCCGCGGCAAGCCGGTGGTAAAGGTCGGCGTGATCCACCCGGTGGAAAGCTACTGGTTGCATTGGGGACCTGCAGAGCAGACCGCTCTGGTACGGGATGAGCTGGATCAGAACTTCCAGAATATGACCGAGTGGCTGCTATTCGGCGGTATTGATTTTGACTTTATCAGTGAGAGCCTTTTGCCCAGCCAGTGCGCTGTAGGTACTGCTCCGCTGCAGGTGGGCAAGATGGCATACGATGTCATTATTGTCCCCGGCTGCGAGACCCTGCGTTCCACCACCTTAGAGCGCCTGGAGGCTTTTGCTGCCGCAGGCGGCAAGTTAGTGTTTGCGGGCGCTGTTCCCACTTTGGAGAATGCCGTCGCAAGCGACCGCGCTGCCGCTTTGGCTGCAAAGTGTCTGCATGTGCCGCTTAGCCGGGGTGCTTTGTTAGAGGCTACTGAGAGCGCCCGTGTCGTCGATGTGCGCAACCAGACCGGCTCCCATACCGAAAACCTGCTGTATCAGCTGCGTCAGGACGGCGAAGCCCGGTGGCTGTTCCTTGCCCCCGGTGTAGAGCCTTACAATGTGGATGTTTCCCGTTTCCAGGATTTGCGCATCCGGCTGGAGGGCGTCTGGAAGGTGGAGGTCTACAACACCCTGACCGGTGAGATCGAAGGCATCGAGCAGGCGATCAAGGGCAACCGCACTGAGGTACGCTGCCGTATGTACGATTACGACAGTCTGCTGCTGCATCTGGTTCCGGTTACCGCAGATGTCCCTGCTGTAGCCTGTAGCAGCTGTGCCGGTGAGGGTAAGGAAAAGAAGCTGCCCGTCACCATGAACTATACCTTAAGCGAGCCGAATGCTCTTCTGCTGGATCAGGCCGAGTGGGCGCTGGATGACGGCGAATGGAATGAATGCGAAGAGATTCTGCGGCTGGATAATACCTGCCGTGAAGCATTGAACTGGCCCACCCGTAAAGAAGCATTTGCCCAGCCTTGGGTTGTGCCGGATGAGCCGCTGACCCATACCGTACACCTGCGCTGGAAATTCTGCACTGAAACCGTACTGACAGATGCTCAGTTGGCCATTGAGGATGCAGAACGGGTTACCCTGCGGTGTAACGGTAAGCCGGTTATGAATACGGTCACCGGATGGTATACCGACAAATCCGTCAAGACAGTGGCATTGCCTACCCTGCCCGTGGGTGAAAATGTGATCGAAGCGGATATTCCCTTCGGCAAGCGGGCAAATCTGGAGTGGGTGTATTTGATTGGCAGCTTCGGTGTCAAGGTGAGCGGACACGATGTCCTTGTGACTGCTCTGCCGGACAAGCTGGCCTTCGGTGATATCACCCGTCAGGGATTGCCCTTCTTTGGCGGTAATGTTACCTACCACATCCCGGTGCATACCGAGGGCGGTGAGCTAAGCCTGCGCAGCGCACAGTACCGTGGTGTATTGCAAACAGCCGCTTTGGACGGCGGCGAAGAGATCGGTGTGATCTATCCACCCTATACTGTCAGCTTAGGCAAGCCTGCCGCCGGTGACCACACAGTTGATTTGACCCTGTACGGACACCGTCGCAACAGCTTCGGACCGGTGCACAAGACCGACTTGAACAATTTGTGGATCGGACCGGATGCCTGGCGTACCGTGGGCGAGGGATGGAACTACGGTTATGTTCTGTGCGAGGAGGGTATACTCTCCCTGCCGGTACTGACCGAGAAACAGTAACAGCAACCGGATTGCCCTGCGGTTTCGGTGCGGCGGAGGAAAAACGGTAAAAGGCCGGTTTTCGTCTGCGCCGAAAAGCCGCAGGGCTTTTTGTGTACGGTATTTGATATACGAGGAGAATAAAGCAATGGAAAAAGTTTATTCCACCTTTGTAACTATGTCAGACGGTACCCAGTTGTGGACAGGTATCAATCTGCCGGGTCCGGGGCGGTATCCGGTTATTCTGATGCGCAACCCCTATGTGACAGATGACCCGGAGGCCTCGCTCAAAGGAATACAGGAGCTGGCCGAGCCGTTTACAGAAAACGGATTTGGCATCATTATGCAGCATTGCCGGGGCCGCGGCTGCAGTGAGGGAGAGTTTATCCCGTTTCATCATGAGCGACAGGACGGTCTGGTCACCCTCGCCTGGATCGAGCAGCAGCCCTGGTTTGACGGCAGTATTTATCTGTTTGGCGGCAGTTATCTGTGCTATGTACACCTTGCCATGATGGACAGTCTGCCTTTCAGTGTAAAGGGTGCTTTCTTAAGCGTAATGTGTACCGATATCTCCAAAGCTTTTTTCAAGAACGGTATCTTCAAGTCGGATTTGGGCGCAACCTGGTACCTGAATATGTATCACCAGTGGGATCTGCTGCAGGGCGGAGATTTTTCTGCGTATTATAAAACGGAATGGCCCAAACAACCCATGTCTGATTATATGCAGCGGTGCTATGGGTATGATGTTCCTCCGTTTCAGCAGATGTGGCAAGGGCGAAATGACCCGGCGGGAGACCCGGACGGTTTTTCCACGGCGATGCACGCCGCGGAAAAATGCAGAATACCGGTACTGCTTTTGGATGGCTACGGGGAGATGTTTTATGACGGAATACCTCAGATGTGGCGTCAGTTACCGGAAGAGACACGGAAAAAATCGGCATTTTTCATCGGCCCGTGGAGCCATGGCTGCAGTGTAGCGGAGGATTGGCACTATCCCTTTGTAAACGGCAATCCGCCCCCCAAGCTGGAGATAGAATGGTTCTTGCATCTGCGGGATGGCACGCCACTGACCAATGTGACGGAGGGGGCAGTCAACTACTACTGCACGGGAGAAGACTGTTGGCAGGCAGAACCGGATTTTCCTGCCGGAGAAGCTGAAAAAGAATATTACCTGACGCCGGAGGGCGGTTTGCAGGTAACGCCTGTAAAAGCGGCAACGGTCTGTTACCGCTACGACCCGAAGGATCCTGTTTGGCTGCCGGGTGGCGTCAACACGTTTGTGACTCCGCCGGCTGGTCATGCGGATCAACCGGAACCGGATTTCCGGCAGGATTTCAAAAGCTTTGTCAGTTCGGTGCTGGAGCAACCGGTCTGCCTGTCCGGTTGCCCGACGGTACAGCTTGCGGTCAGTACAGACTGTGAGATCACTATGTTTATAGCGCGGCTATCCTGTGTGCAGCAAAACGGCATAGCGACCCTGATTCAGGACTGCCCCATGCTGACGCAGGAAAAGGCGCCCGGAGAGAAATCTGTTTTGCTGTTGAAGATGAATCCGGTTTACTGGCAGTTCAGAAAGGGAGAGCGGATCCGGCTGGATATAACCTCCTCAGACAGTCATTCCTATGCGGTACACCCCAATCTTGCGGGGAATTGGTTTACCCAAACCAAAACGAGGGTGGCAAACAATACGCTGTATTTGCAGGATAGCAGATTGGTTCTCCCGGTGAGAGAAAGCCGATAAAAACAAAATCCAGTTAGGAAGCCCGGAGGAAAAACGGGTTTCCTCTTTTTTGTACAGAAAATTAAACAGAAGAGGGAATATTGCTTGACAAGAAAGGTTTTTCGCTTTACAATAATATATATTATGTCTAACTGTAAGTGGCGAAAATGACTGTGCTCATCTCTGTAAAAGACATAATACAACAGGCTTTTGCATTTAATTATTACGAACAAAAGGAGAACCCTACTATGCTGCCGTATATCCTAACCGCGCTGGCAGCAGCTGTTGTGGGTGTCGGAATTGGTTTTTATATCGGCTATACCAACCGAAAAAAGGTGGCTGAGCAGAAAATCGGCTCTGCAGAAGCAGAGGCAATGAAAATCATCAACGACGCAATCAAGACTGCTGAACAAAAGCGCAAAGAGTCCGCAGTGGAAGCGAAGGACGAGATGTTCCGGATGCGTAATGAGGCTGACCGGGAGATTAAAGAACGCCGGGCAGAGCTGACCCGTCAGGAACGCAGATTAGACCAAAAGGAAGAAAACCTGGACCGTAAGACTGCTGCCCTGGAAAAGGGCGAGGAGCAGTTGAAAAAACGTACGGAGCAGGCAGAGGAAAAACTTGCTCAGGCAGAGCGAATTCATGCGGAGCAATCCACCAAATTGGAGGAGATTGCCGGGCTGAGCCGTGAGGAAGCCAAGGACATGCTGCTAACCCGTCTGGACGGAGAGTTGACCCACGAAAAGGCTGTGCGCATCTCTGCTTATGAAGTGCAGACCCGTGAAGAGGCAGACAACCTTGCTCGCGAGATGATCAGCCAGGCACTTGCACGGTGCGCGGCTGACCATACAGGTGAGGCTACGGTCTCGGTGGTGCCGCTGCCCAGTGATGAGATGAAGGGCAGAATTATCGGCCGTGAGGGCCGGAATATCCGCGCCCTGGAAACCGCGACCGGTGTTGACCTGATTATCGACGATACGCCGGAGGCAATTACCCTTTCCTGCTTTGATTTGTACCGTCGGGAGGTTGCCCGTCAGACGCTGGAAAAACTGATCAGCGATGGACGCATTCATCCCGCCCGCATTGAGGAAACAGTGGAAAAATGCCGTCGCGAGCTGGATGTTTCCATGAAGCGCGAGGGCGAGCGTGTGGTGATGGAGCTGGGTGTACATGGTATCCACCCGGATTTGATTCGTCTGCTGGGTCGTCTCCGTTATCGCACCAGCTACGGTCAGAATGTATTGGAGCACTCCATAGAGGTTGCGTATCTTTCCGGCATTTTGGCAACAGAGCTGGGCGTCAATGTCAGTCAGGCGCGTCGCGCAGGTCTGCTGCACGATATCGGCAAGAGTATCGACCGTGATATGGAAGGTACCCATGTTTCTATCGGTGTGGATCTTTGCCGCAGGTACAAAGAGAATCCCGCAATTATCCACGCGGTGGAGGCACATCATAATGATGTGGAGCCTGACACCGCATTGGACTTTATTGTTATGGCAGCCGATGCAATCAGCGCCAGCCGTCCCGGTGCCCGTCGGGAGAATCTGGAGAACTACATCAAACGCTTGGAGCGTTTGGAAGAGATCTCCTCTTCCTTCCCTGGCGTGGAGACCTCTTTTGCCATTCAGGCAGGTCGGGAGGTTCGTATCTTGGTCAAGCCAGAGATGATTTCAGACGACCAGTTGGTACTGCTTGCGAGGGATATTGTGCTTAAAATTGAGGCCGAACTGGATTATCCCGGTCAGATCAAGGTCAATGTTATTAGGGAAAATCGTGCCACAGATTTTGCAAAATAAGCATAACGGGGCTGCTGCAGTCGATGCGGCGGCCCCTTTTGCATTGGTTGAGGCATGCTGCATAAAATATGGATGCTATCAGATGTGACAGACCTGCGGGTTAAGAAGAGAGGGTACCATGAAGGTTCTTTGTATCGGTGATGTAGTGGGGGACGCAGGCGTGGAATGCTTGCGCCGCTTGGTTCCCGGTTTACGCCGTACTCTGGGGGCGAATGCCGTTATTGTCAATGGGGAAAATGCCGACCGCAGCGGGACAGGCATATCACAAAAGCTGGCGGATGAGCTGTTGCAGGGCGGATTTGCGGATGTGATTACAACCGGCAACCATTGCTTTCGCCGTGCGGGAACAGAGCTTTTTACCGATAATGAACGTGTACTTTGCCCGGGAAATCATCCGGCGGTAAATCCGGGATGTGGGGTGTGTCGGCTGGACCTGGGGCGTTATACGCTGGAGGTATACAACCTGCAGGGAACAGCTTTTTCCGAACCGCTGCAAAACCCGTTTTTACAGCTGGAGCAATATATAAAGCAAGCAACCAGCAAATTTCGTATTTTGGATTTTCACGCAGAGGCAACTGCGGAAAAAAAGGCGATTGCTTTTTATGCTGACGGAAAACTGTCGGCGGTGTTCGGTACACATACCCATGTGCAAACAGCGGATGAACAGATTTTGCCCGGCGGAACAGGATATATTACCGATGCAGGGATGACTGGCCCTACCCTGTCTGTGTTGGGCGTGGTACCGGAGCTTGCCGTACAGCGGCAGATGTGGCATATTCCCACCCATTTTGATGTAGCTGACGGACAGTCCGCACTGGAGGGTGTGTTGTTTACATTGGAGGATGCAACCGGCAAATGTGTTGAGGTGAAGCGTATCTGTCAGCCGGTTTCATGACAAAGCGCCGACCCGGAAGATCAGTTTATTGATATCCCAGAGAGGAATACCGATTTCTATGAAAAAAAGTTTTATGTTAAAAGGAGTTTCCCTGCTTTTAAGCATTTCCATGGCTCTGGGGTTGTCATCCTGTGCGGCGCGCACGGAGGAACAACCCTTACCGGGTGAGGAGGAGCAGATCGACAGGCAGCCGATCGAGCTTTCGCAGCAGGAGTTTATTCTGCCGTGGTATCGCAGTGAGGGATACAACCCATACATGACAAACAACAGTCTGACCTTGCAGCTTTCAGACCTGCTATTTGAAAAGCTGGTGGTAATCGACCCGAACGGAGAGCTGGAATGGCGTGCGTTAACCGGATATAGCATACAGGGCCTGTCGGTGACACTGAAAGTAAATACTTCTCTGTGTTATACGGACGGAACACATATCGGCGTACAGGATGTGGCTGCAGTGCTTCAGGCCGCAAGGGTCAGCAGTATGTATGGGGCGCGGTTTTCCAACGTGGAAAATGTAACCGTACCGGAGGGTTCAACAGATACTGTGGAAATAACGCTTTATCAACCGGATGTACGGTTTTGCTGGTTGCTGGATATACCGGTTATGCCGGCCGAACAGGTTACAGCGCAAAAACCTATGACCAGCGCCCGATATACCTATGCTAAGGACGCCGACGCGTTAGTGCCGGATCCGTTGAGGGCAGAGCTTGCGCCGTTTGATAGAATTGAACTGTGGGAGATGACCGGAAAGGATGCCCTATCCGGTAGTATGAATATCGGCGCAATCAGTCTGTATGCCACAGAGGATGAAAGTTGTGCCAACGGAATGGGCTCCAGTAGGCAGGCCGGTTTTTACACTAATACGTTGGTATTCTTAGGCTTTAATGCCCATACAACCGCTATGGAAACCAAATATCTGGAGGACGGTACCCCGACACAGGTTGCGGTATCGACAGGAGTCAGCCCGCTGGTGGCATCGGCAACGGGTAGACAAATTATCAATAGTCTGCTGGACCGTACGCAGCTGCTGGAGAAGGTCTATTATAATCAGGGGCATGTTGCCACCGGTTTTTTTAACACAGTGGGCGCTGCTGCGGGGGATGGTATGTTTTCCGCTTCTGCTCAGCCGGAGGAGGTACAACAAAAACTGGAGCAGCTGGGGTATACTCTTGGCATGGACGATATGTGGTATCTGCCGCCGGAAGAAAAAAAGACTGATGCGGGTTCCGCAGAGGACACTCAGCAAAAGCAGGACAGTACAGAGAACAGTCTGACCAAGGTGAATTTGCGTCTGGTGGTGTATAGCGGTTCCAGTTATAAGCGGTATCTGGCACAGATGGTTGCCGATACTTTGACCAGTGCAGGGCTTCAAGTAGAGCTGATAGAGTGCGTTTCCATGGAAAATTATCTGCAGAAGCTGAATTCCAAGGAATTTGATATGTACATCGGCGAGATAAAGTTGTATAATAATATGGATTTAGGGGCGTTTTTCAAACCGGACGGTGCAGCAGCTTTTTGTCTGCAGCTGCCGGAAACCCTAACCCAGGCATATGCAAGATGGCGTGCGGGCAGTAGCACAACATCGGTCATGGAAAGCCTTTTGACAAAGGAGATGCCCTGGGCGCCGCTTTTGTGGCGCAGCGGTATGCTGTATTACAGTAAGAAGCTGACCGGTTTTACTCCTTCTGAAAGCAGCGTATTCTACGGGATGGAAAACATCTCACTCGCCGCGGAGGAAGTAAGTGAAACAGACGCCGATATCCCCTCTTGAACCGAAAAGGGAGTGTATTGATTTATGATCCAGATGCAAACCCCCTTGGGCAAAATTTGCCTCTCGGGCAATTGCTTTGCCGAGCTTGTCAGCAATGCAGCCCAGACCTGCTACGGCGTGGCTGAGATGGCTCCCTGCGGAGCTGCAGACCGTGCCGCGAACAGCCTGTTTCCCGAGCTTGCGCCGGAAAAAGGTGTACGGGTCACACAGGAAAATGAAAAATTGCAGATAGAACTGCATATCAAGGTCACCTACGGAATCAATATCAATGCAATTGTAAAAAGCATTATCCACAAGGTTAAGTACGCTGTGGAGGATACAACCGGGCTGCCGGTCGGGCAGATAACGGTTTCCGTGGATGATATCGTGGTTTAAACGCAGTATGCGGCGAGGCAATTTTACAGTGTCGCAGCGGTAAACCGGTTGACCAAAAGAGACAAAGGAGTTTTCTGAAAATGATAAACGGATCCTGCCTGCGGGACGCTTTGATTTCCGCAGCCAACAATCTGCAAAATCTGAAGGCGAGTGTCGATGAGCTGAATGTGTTCCCTGTTCCTGACGGCGATACCGGCACCAATATGAGTATGACAGTATGCGCTGCCCGCAGGGAACTGGAACAGTTGCCTGACGGTTGTACGGTGGCACAGACTGCACAGGTTACCGCTTCTGCCATGCTACGGGGTGCCCGGGGCAACTCCGGTGTAATCACCAGCCTGCTTTTTCGCGGTTTTTCCAAGGCATTGGCGGGTAAGATCCAGGCGCAGCCGCAGGATATTGCCGCGGCACTGGCATCCGGTGTGGAAGCTGCCTATAAAGCAGTTATGAAGCCTACCGAGGGCACTATTCTGACAGTTGCACGGGTGGCAAGCGAAAAGGCTGCCGCCTACCTGGCAGCAACACAGGCCCCGGAAATGGACGGGATCTGGAAAGAGATTATTGACGGCGCGGAGGATGCCCTGGCGCACACCCCCGAGCAGCTACCCGTTTTGGCCAAGGCCGGTGTAGTCGATGCCGGTGGTCAGGGCTTTTGCCATATTTTGGCGGGTATGTACGCAGTGATCTGTGGCAACGGTATCATCCCCTGTGAGGAGGCACCGGCACCTAAGAAAAAAAGCACCGCCAATGTGGGCAAAGGCGTTTTCAATGCGGAATTGAACCCGGATATTACCAACGGCTATTGCACCGAGTTTATTGTCAACAAGAATGCGGACAGCCCTAGCGCGGATAAGCTTCGTGCTTTTTTGGAGAGCGTCGGTGACTGTGTTGTGGTGGTGGAGGATGAGGAGATCATCAAATCTCATGTGCACACTGCCGACCCCGGCAAGGTGATCAGCCATGCGCTTGGCTACGGTTATCTGACCAACATGAAAATTGAAAATATGCATGAGCAGTTTGAAGCCCGTCAGGCAGAGGGAAAAGGTCTGGAAAAGCAGGCCGAAGCGGAGGAAAACCCCACCGAGTTCCCGTATGCTGCAGTGGATGACAGCCGTGCTTATGGCTTTGTTTCAGTTTGTGCAGGCGAGGGCTTGGCCAGCCTTTTCGGTGAGCTGGGCGTAGATGCCGTGGTCAGCGGCGGACAGACCATGAACCCTTCTACCGACAGTATTCTGCAGGCTGTACAGAGCGTTCCGGCAAAAACCGTATTTGTACTGCCAAACAATAAGAATATCATTATGGCTGCAGAGCAGGCAGCGCCTTTGGCCGATCGCCGGGTGGTTGTACTGCCTACCCGTACGGTTCCTCAGGGCGTTACCGCTATGCTAAACTTTGACCCGGACGGTAAGGTCGAAGTGAACCAAATGATGATGATGGACGCCGCTGACGGCGTATCTACCGGTTTGATAACCTACGCCGCTCGCAACAGCGATTTTGACGGGCATAAAATTAAAAAAGGCGAAATATTAGCACTGGAGAACGGCAAGCTTGCCTTTACCGATAAGGAAGTGGAGCATGCGGTTTTGAAACTGGCAAAGAATATGGTCACCAAAAACAGCAGCCTTGTCACCCTGTATAGTGGCGAAGATGTCTCGGAACAGGAGGGCGAAGCCATGAGCGAGACCCTGCGAATAAAGCTGGGCGGCAATCAGGATGTCACGCATGTTCACGGTGGCCAACCGGTATATTACTATATGATCTCGGTGGAATAATACCCGCGGATCTTGAAACAAACGCCAGATGGCACAGACTGCGGCAAACAGTCTGTGCCGTTTTTATAAAAAAGCGTGGCAACGCTGTGCGATAAAAAAGGGAGGGAAATCCATGCGGCTTACCGATTCCGTCATGACCGTGAAGGGCATCGGCAGCTCCCTTGCGTTAAAATATCAAAAGATAGGGATTACTACGGTAGGAGAGCTGCTGACGCTGTATCCCCGTGGCTATATGGATTTTACGCATCCCTACCCAGTTGCCGACGCTCCCTATGATACGGCGTGTGTTGTGGTTGCGACAGTGTGGGGCATTGGTGAGCTGCGGCGTTTACCCGGACCGGGAAAGCGAACCATGGTCAAGGTCTCTGCCGGTGATGATACAGCAGGATTAGTCATCACCTTTTTTAATAACCCCTATGCGGTACAAAAACTGCATGTGGGGCAGTCTTACTATTTTTTTGGGAAATTTGCCGGAAAAATGACGCAGCGGGAGATTGTTGCCCCGGTAATCCGTCCGGTACAGGGCGGGACGGATAGCGGGCACTTTGTTCAGCAGCAAAACGGAGAACTGCAATCGATTGAGGGTGTGGCGGAGGCCGCCAGTACACCCGGGCTGGTGGCAGTTTACCCACAGACGGCAGGCCTCTCCAGTCAGAGCATTGCCAGGGCGGTTCGGTGGGTATTGCAAAATTTGCCCAAACAGGCTTTTGAAGACCCCTTGCCCGAGGAGCTGATACAAAAATACCGTCTTGGCAGTCAGGAACAGGCAATCCGTACGGTACACGCGCCGGCAAATCAGCAAAGTCTCGCGGCAGCGCGCAGACGGCTGGCTTTTCAAGAACTGTTTATTTTGCAGCTTGGTATGGCGCGTATGCGTCATCGAAGCCGCATTCAGATCGCTCCGCGTATATTTACGGGTCAAGAGGTCATACAGGAATTTTATGGTTCCCTGCCCTATTCCCCGACGGATGCTCAGCGCCGATGTATCAAAGAAATCTTGCAGGATCTAAATGGCCCGACTCCTATGAACAGGTTGCTGCAGGGGGATGTAGGCAGCGGAAAAACTATGGTGGCTGCCGCGGCGATAGTTCAGGCGGCAAAGGCTGGTTGGCAGTCGGCACTTATGGCGCCGACAGAAATACTTGCGCGGCAGCATGCGCAAAACCTGCAAAAAATGCTCAGCAGTTTTGGGGTGCAGGTGGTGTTGCTTACCGGGACATTAAAGGCTGCCGAACGTAGGCAAACCCTGCAGCAGATAGCAGACGGCACAGCCGGGTTGGTGGTCGGTACGCATGCGGTAATCGGCGAAAATGTTCAGTTTGACAGACTGGGTTTGGTTATCGCCGACGAGCAGCACCGGTTTGGCGTGCGGCAGCGGACTGCTTTGGCAAGTAAAGGAAATCACCCTCATATTCTGGTCATGAGTGCTACCCCTATTCCGCGCACATTGGGCCTGCTGCTGTACGGAGAGCTGGATATCAGCATTCTGGATGAGCTGCCGCCCGGTCGAACCCCGGTAAAAACCTATACGGTGACAACAGCATTACGCAGCCGTATGTTCGGCTTTATTACCCGGCAGTTGGCGGCAGGACGCCAGGCGTATCTTGTTTGTCCAGCCATCGAGGAAACCGAGAGTGAGCTGCAAAGTGTGAATGAATACCTGGAAAAGGTTGCGGTTCCTTTGTTGCCCGGTTACAGGGTGGGTCTGGTACACGGCAAGATGAAAAGTGAACAGAAGGCAGCTGTCATGACGGATTTTGCTGCGCATAGACTGGATGTGCTCTGCTCTACCACCGTAATAGAGGTGGGCGTAGATGTGCCGAACGCAAATATTATGGTGATTGAAAACGCAGAGCGTTACGGGCTTTCTACCCTGCATCAGCTGCGGGGGCGGGTTGGCCGGGGCGGCGGCGAGGCCTGGTGTATTCTGGTCAGCGACCATGAGGGAGAAGAAACCAGACAGCGTTTGGAAAAACTGTGTTCCACCACGGATGGCTTTGCCATTGCCCGATTTGACCTGGAAACCCGAGGCCCCGGTGATTTCTTTGGCAGTCGGCAACACGGTCTGCCACAGCTGCACTGCGCAGATTTGGTGCGGGACGCCCGTATGCTTGAGGTTGCGCATGCGGAAGCAGACGCACTGCTGGCCGGAGATGAAGAGCTACAGGACCATCCAATTCTTTCGGCAGCGGTGGATGCTCTTTTCCGGGACGGAGAGAGAAACTGATTTTTCTGTCGGTTTGGCGGAGACGGTGAGATATGTTAAAAAAATAACCAATTTCGTAGGTGCGTTTTCCGCGAAACAAAACAAAATGCCAAACTTGTAAAAACAGGGTATAAAAACCCATTTTGTCGGTGTTTAAGGCTTGATAAATTCGCCGATTTTGTTTATACTGTTATGAGGAGAAAAGCGGGTGCATATCGGTTTTGGTATTCTCCTGCATCAAACTGAAAAAGTTTTATTTTCCCGATCATTAAACTAAAAGGAGAGTATTACAATGAGCAACTTAGGTAAAGTCACTGTGGACGATCTGAATGTCAAAGGTAAGCGCGTACTGGTTCGTGTGGATTTCAATGTTCCCATGAAGGACGGTGTCATCACCAATGATAACCGTATCCAGGCTGCTCTGCCTACCATTAAAAAGCTGATTGCCGATGGCGGTAAGGTCATTCTGTGCAGCCATCTGGGTAAGCCCAAGAACGGCCCCGAGGCAAAGTTCAGCCTGGCACCCTGCGCTGTTCGTTTGGGTGAGCTGCTGGATAAAGAGGTCGTTTTTGCCGATGACGACACTGTCGTAGGCGATAATGCCCGTGCCGCTGTTTCCGCCATGCAGGACGGCGATGTTGTCCTGCTGCAGAACACCCGTTTCCGCGCAGAGGAGACCAAGAACGGTGAGGCCTTCAGCAAGGAGCTGGCTTCTTTGGCCGAGGTATATGTTAACGATGCTTTTGGCTCCGCACACCGCGCACACTGCTCTACCGTCGGTGTCACCGAGTATATCAAGGATACAGCCGTCGGTTATCTGATGGCAAAAGAGATCGAGTTCCTAGGTAACGCCGTTGAGAAACCTATCCGTCCCTTCCTGGCCATTTTGGGCGGCGCAAAGGTTGCCGATAAGCTGAATGTTATTGATAACCTGCTGACCAAGGTTGACACCTTGATTATCGGCGGCGGTATGGCTTACACCTTTATTAAGGCTCAGGGCTACGGTGTCGGCAACAGTCTGTGCGACGACACGAAGCTGGACTACTGCAAAGAGATGATCGAGAAGGCAAAGGCTAACGGCGTCAAGCTGCTGCTGCCGGTTGATACCACCTGTGTCAAGGCTTTTCCCGACCCCATTGATGCAGCTGTTGAGACTGTGATCGTTCCCGTTACCGAGATCCCGGCAGACATGGAAGGCTGCGACATTGGCCCCAAGACCATGGAGCTATTTGCCGAGGCTGCAAAGACCGCAAAGACCGTTGTATGGAACGGACCTATGGGCGTGTTCGAGAACCCCGAACTGGCCAAGGGCACCATGGCTGTTGCCAAGGCTTTGGCAGAGACCGATGCCACCACCATTATTGGCGGCGGTGATTCTGCTGCAGCTGTTATGCAGTTGGGCTTTGCCGATAAGATGAGCCACATCTCCACCGGCGGCGGTGCTTCTTTGGAGTATCTGGAGGGTAAGGGTCTGCCCGGTGTTGACGCAATTGCCAACAACTGATTTTTGTAAAAACTGCAGCCCCCGGTCGGATCGTCCGGTCCGGCTTCGGGGCTGCTACAATAATTTAAAGAGGTATTTACCATGAATAAGGCTACCCGTAAGGCAATTATTGCCGGCAACTGGAAAATGAACAAGACCCCCGCTCAGGCTGCTGTTCTGATCGATGAGATGCTGCCCTTGGTTAAGGATGCCGACTGTGAGGTCGTCATCTGTGTTCCCTATGTTGACCTGCCCATCGCTGTCGAAAAGTGCAAGGGCTCCAATATCCATGTAGGTGCTGAGAACGTTCACTTTAAGGCCAGCGGTGCATACACCGGCGAAATCAGTGCCGAAATGCTGAAAGAGGTCGGATGTGAGTACGTAATTACCGGCCACAGCGAGCGCCGTCAGTACTTCGGAGAGACCGATGAAACAGTGAACCTGCGTACTTTGGCTGGTCTGGCCGGCGGCTTGAAGGTGATTGTCTGTGTCGGTGAGACCCTGACCCAGCGTGAGCAGGGCATTACCGCAGAGTTGGTCGCCATGCAGACCAAAATCGCTTTGAAGGATGTCACCCCCGAGCAGATGAGCAATGTTGTTATTGCATACGAGCCTGTCTGGGCAATCGGTACCGGTAAGACCGCTACCTCTGACCAGGCACAGGAGGTTTGCGCCATCATCCGTGATGTGATTGCACAGTTGTACGGCAAAGAGATTGCCATGGCCACTACGGTACAGTACGGCGGCAGCATGAACGCCGGCAACTGTGATGAATTGCTCGGCAAGCTGGATGTGGATGGCGGCCTGATCGGCGGCGCTTCCTTGAAAGCTCCCGATTTCGCAACCATCGTTAAGGCTGCTTCCAAGTAATTAACAGCAGTATTATTGAAATCAAACGCCGGGGAGGCGGCGAAGCGGCCGCTTCCCCGTTTTGTGTTTAAAAACTGTATGCGGCGGTCAGAAATATCCGCCATATCAAGAAAGGAAAACCGTAAAATGAAACCTTTAATGCTTTGCATTTTAGATGGCTTCGGTTGCCGGGACGATGCTCGTGCCAATGCCATTCAAACCGCCAAAACCCCCAATTTAGATAGGCTTTTTGCCAGCTATCCCCACACCCGGATCGGCGCCTCTGGTATGGATGTGGGTTTGCCGGACGGCCAGATGGGTAATAGTGAAGTCGGCCATACCAATATCGGTGCAGGTCGTGTGGTCTATCAAGAGCTGACCCGTATTACCAAGGCCATTCAGGACGGCGACTTTTTCGAAAACGAAGTGTTGAAATCCGCAATGGATAACGCAAAAAAGCCGGGCGCTGCGCTGCATTTGTTCGGCCTGCTGTCTGATGGTGGTGTTCATAGTCATAATAGCCATTTGTACGGCCTGTTGGAAATGGCCAAAAAAGAGGGTGTTCGGAATGTTTTCGTCCACTGCTTTATGGATGGCCGTGACACCCCACCGGCCTCCGGTAAGGAGTATGTGGAGCAGCTGCAGGCAAAGATGGACGAGCTGGGTACAGGTAAAATTGCCACTGTATGCGGTCGCTTTTACGCAATGGACCGTGACAACCGTTGGGACCGTGTACAGAAGGCTTACGACGCCCTAGTGTTGGGAGAAGGCGAGCACGCCAATGATGCAGTGGCTGCCATGCAGGCAAGCTATGATGCCAATATAACCGATGAATTTGTGCTGCCTACCGTTATCGGTAACGGCGGTCGTATCTGCACCGGCGATAGCGTTGTATTCTTCAATTTCCGTCCCGACCGCGCCCGTGAGATCACCCGCACCCTGGTGGATCCCGATTTCACCGGTTTTGAGCGCAAAAAGGGCTTCTTTCCGCTGACTTATGTTTGCTTTACCCAGTATGATGCGACCATGCCCAATGTGCAGGTTGCCTTTAAGCCTCAAAGCCTGGAGAATACGCTGGGTGCTTATCTTGCAAAGTGCGGTAAGACCCAGCTTCGCATCGCCGAAACCGAAAAGTATGCCCATGTGACCTTCTTCTTTAACGGCGGTGTGGAAGCCCCCTGCGGAAATGAGGACCGCGCTCTGATCGCCAGTCCCAAGGTCGCCACCTATGACCTGAAGCCGGAGATGAGCGCATACGAGGTTGCTGCCGAGTGTGTGGAGCGGATCAATAGCGATAAGTACGATGTGATCATCCTGAACTTTGCCAACTGTGATATGGTCGGCCATACCGGTGTATTTGAAGCCGCAGTTGCCGCTGTGGAGGCAGTGGATACCTGTGCCGGAAAGGTGATTGATGCCGTTCTGGCAAAGGGCGGCGCAGTCCTGCTGACAGCCGACCACGGTAATGCCGATTATATGGCCGATGAGGATGGTACTCCGTTTACCGCCCATACCACCAACCCGGTGCCTTTCCTGGTTGCAGGCGCTGGCAATGTGACCCTGAGTGAGGGCGGCCGCCTGTGCGATATTGCTCCCACCATGCTCAAGCTGATGGGGCTTGCACAACCTGCCGAGATGAACGGTGAAAGCTTGGTAAAATAAGCTGCAGTAAAGTGTTTCGAATCTCGGAACATACAAACTGTATCAATAAGATATGGATTGTAGCTGATGCAAAAAGTTCAGAAAAAGTCATTGACAACAAAAAAATGGCGTGCTATAATTACAGCAATTTAAAAACAAAAACGGAGACTTTGCAAATGATGTGTACTAACCACTATTTTGAATATCGCTACTTTACTTTTTCTAATAAAAGTAAAGTTCTTTGTGATATTCAAAAGCGGGTGGATGCACGATAAGGAATTTGCAAACAATTCTTTTCAGTCAGAAAACGCCGGTGGTCACAAAGACTGCCGGCGTTTTTAATATTTAATTTTGTAAGAAAACGAAAACGGAAAGGAGGAGGGATCTTCTTCATTTATCAGTAAGGCAAACTGTCCGGGCATCCGATTAGGGATCAACAAAAAAGCGAAAGGCACAATTCAGAGAAAGGAAATGATTTAACAATGATGAAAAAAGCAATTTCGGTAGTTTTGACAGCGGTACTGTTTTGCAGTACATGCGTCGGTCTTGTGGGCTGTGGCAAAAAAAATACCTATACCGTCGGCATCGTACAGCTGACACAGCATGTTGCGTTGGATGCGGCAACACAGGGTTTTCAGGACGCACTGACACAGGAGCTGGGTGATAAGGTCACCTTTGACGTACAGAACGCTTCGGGTGATTCCAATACCTGCTCGACCATTGTCACAGGCTTTGTATCCAAGAAAGTAGATCTGATTATGGCAAATGCCACCCCAGCACTGCAGGCGGCTTACAACGCAACCGAAACGATTCCTATTTTGGGTACCTCCATTACGGAATACGGTGTTGCATTGGGCATGACCGATTACAACGGCACTGTAGGAGGGAATGTCTCTGGCACCTCTGATTTGGCACCGCTAAAGCAACAGGGTAAAATGATTTTAGAGCTTTTCCCGGATACTCGGAAGGTCGGGTTATTGTACTGCTCTGCCGAGCCGAACTCCGCATATCAAGTCAAGGTGATGGAAGAATTTTTGACCGATAAGGGTTTGACAGTGACCAAGTACACCTTTAGCGATTCCAATGATGTAGCAGCGGTTACCACCGTTGCAGCAGCCGAAAGTGATGTGATCTATATTCCCACAGATAATACAGCGGCCTCCTGTGCGGAAACCATTGGCGGTATTGTCGTAAACGCAGGGGTTCCCGTAATAGCCGGTGAAGAAGGTATCTGCGCTGCCTGCGGCGTGGCGGCCCTTTCTATCAATTACTATGATCTGGGCGTGACCACAGGTAAAATGGCAGCGAAAATTCTAAAGGGTGAGGCCGATATTTCTACCATGCCCATTGAATTCACCACCGCCAAAAAGGTTTACAACGCTCAAATTTGTGAAAAACTGGGCGTATCCGTTTCGGCAGACTATTCTGCAATAGAACAGTAAATCAGAAAGGAAGACACCTTATGCTGAATTATCTGCAAGCGCTGCCGGGTGCGTTCGCCCAGGGAATAATCTGGGGGCTTATGGCCATCGGGGTGTATATTACCTACCAGGTGTTGGATATCGCCGATCTGACGGTAGACGGTACAATCTGTACCGGGGCAGCGGTTTTTACGGCGCTTTTGATATGCGGGGTAAACCCATATCTTGCCCTATGCTGTTCCCTGCTTGCAGGTGTATTGGCGGGGCTGGCAACTGGAGCTTTTCATATTTTTTTGGGTATTCCGGCCATTCTGTCCGGGATATTGACCCAGATGATACTATGGTCGGTCAATTTGAAAATATTGGGAAAGCCCAATGTGGCGCTCTCCTTTCGCAACTATCCGGTATTGCTCACCCTTTCGCAAAACGGAAAGGCGGTTTTAACTGGAATCTTTTTTACAGTGGGCACGGTGGCGGTCTTGTATTGGTTTTTCAGAACCGAACTGGGTAGCGCGATTCGGGCAACCGGCTGCAATGCTGTGATGTGCCGTGCCCAGGGCATCAATACAAACACAACCAAAATTCTGGGTTTAGCGCTGTCTAACGGTATTGTGGCGTTATCCGGCGGTCTGTTGTGTCAGTATCAGGGCTTTACCGATATCAATATGGGCAGAGGTGCGGTGGTCACCGGCCTGGCTGCCGTTGTAATCGGTACGGCGCTGGTAAAAAGAATATCCCAAAACTTTGCTATTCGGTTGGCCGGAGTGGTCATCGGTGCGGTCATCTACTATTTTGTCTATCAGACTGTCATTTTTATGGGGATGGACAGTGATCTGCTGAAAATGCTTTCGGCCCTGGTTGTGGCGTTTTTCTGGGTGTTCCCACTGTGCAAAAAAAGCTTTCGCAAAGCGGTAGCCTTCGCCGGAAAGGAGTAGAGGATGCTTGAAATACGAAATCTGAAAAAGGTCTTCTTAAAAGGTACTGTAGATGAAAAGGTGGCGCTGGACGGGCTGAATTTTATCCTTAGAGATGGGGAATTCGTCACAGTAATCGGCGGAAACGGCGCCGGAAAATCTACCATGCAAAACGCTATCTGCGGCAGCTGGCTGCCGGACAGCGGCAGTATCCTTTTAGACGGTACGGATATCACTCTGTTGCCGGAATATAAGCGTGCCAAATACCTGGGCAGAGTTTATCAGGATCCGATGATGGGTACTGCAGCGAATATGCAAATTGAGGAAAACCTTGCGCTCGCAGCGCGGCGCGGGAGCAAAAAAACACTTGCTCCCGGCATTCGTAAAGCGGAACGAACGGAGTATGCTGCGTTGCTTGCAGGGTTGGGTCTAGGGCTGGAAAGCCGGCTTTCGGCAAAGGTGGGTACCTTATCCGGCGGACAAAGACAGGCGCTGACCCTGTTGATGGCGACGCTGCAAAAGCCGAGGCTTTTGTTGCTGGACGAACACACGGCAGCGCTGGATCCGCAGACGGCTGCCAAGGTGATGCAGCTGACGGAATCCCTGGTACAGGAACATCAGCTTTCCACCCTGATGATTACACATAATATGAGGGATGCTATCCGGTACGGTGACCGGCTGATTATGCTGCATGCCGGAAAAATTGTACTGGATATTTCCAAAGAGGAAAAGACACGGCTGACGGTGGCTGATCTGACGGATAGCTTTTCTCATGTGGTCGGTACGGAATTTTCAGGTGACAGGGCAATTTTATCCTGAAAAAGCAAAAGAAAAACACGGCTTTCGCCTGAAAAGACGGAAGTCGTATTTTTTGACCGTATTATCCGTTACACAGACTGCAAAACTCATCAATCTCCGTACTGAGCAGCTGCAAGCCCTGCCGCCAGAAATCCGGGGTCGTTAGATCAATCCCGGCGACCAGGGCGGCATCCTCTACATCGGTTATGCTGGTGGTGTATAGCAGTTTTTTGTAGGTTGCAACAAAAGACTGCCCTTCGGCCTGGTATTTTGCATAAAGACCGCGAGCAAACAGTCCGCCGAAAGCATAGGGGAAGTTATAGAAGCTGAGAGAATCCATATAATAGTGACATTTACACAGCCACATATACGGATGCAGTGTATCGGGGTCAAGCCCGTCGCCATAGGCTTGCTTTTGGGCTTCCGTCATCATCTGACACAGCTGCTCCGGCGGCAAAAAGGCGGAATCCCGGTTTTCAAATACCGCGGTTTCAAACAGATAGCGGGAGGTGATGTCACAGATAATCTGGGTGGCGTCCGCAAGCTGACTTTCTATCAGGAAAAGCTTTTCTGCCGGGTCGGACGTTTGCGCGATTGCGGTGCTCATCACCAAAACCTCATTGAAAGTACTGGCGCTTTCAGCTACAGGCATACTGTAATCCTGGGTCAGACTGCTATGGGGCAAGACCTGACGGTCATGAAAAGCATGTCCCAGCTCGTGTGCAAGGGTGACAATATCCCCAAATGCACCGTCAAAATTGGTAAGAACGCGGCTTTGACCGGCACTGGGGACCGCCTCGTCAAAGGCACCGCCCACCTTACCCTCTCGGGGATAGAAGTCGATCCAGCGGTCACGGAATGCGGTCTCCACCATATCGTGAAGCTCGGAATCAAACTGCCCGAAGATATGCAAAAGGTAATCCCGTGCCGCTTCTACAGTGTATCTTTTATCATTGTGACCGACAGGGGCAAACAGATTCCACCAGGAAAGGCCATCGGTGGTTTCCGGGTGCAGTAGCTTGGCCTTGGTACGCAGATACTGCCAAAATTTAGGCAGATACTCCTGTATGGCTCCCATCAGAGCATCCAGCGTTTCCTTTTTCATACGGGAGGAGTGCAGAGCCTTATCCAGTGGAGAAGCGTATCCACGCAGGCGGCATTCGTTCAGCATCTGCAGCTTAATGCTGTTTAGCGAAAAGGCGACACCGTCCGCTATGCCGGGATAACAGGCAAGCTCGGCGTTATAGGCGTCCCTTCGGACCTCTTCGTCAGGGTCGTATGCCAGATTGCGCACTGCGGAAAGGGTCAGAGATTCTCCGCGATAGTTTGCCTTGACCTTACTGGTCAGGGTACTTTGCAGATCGCTCCAGGCTGCACCGCCGCTGATATTCATCTGCGCAAAAAGCTTTTCCTCTTTTTCGCTTAACAGGTACCTTGCGTCTGTGGCAATGCATTGCAGAAAATAACGGTATTCCGCATATTTCGGGTCATCACAAACCGCGTCCGGCCGGGGCAGACGGGCAATGGCTGCCTGCAGAACAGCGTCTGCTCCGGCAGTTTCGCTCAGCAGTGTCATGATTTTCCCAGTCCAGCTAGAGGCCTCATGATCTCCGGTGTCTGCCGCATAACGAAGAGAGGCATAGCGATATAGCTTGGTGGCTAAAAAATTGATTTTTTCGGCAACCGACAGATATTGTTTGACCAAGGTATCCTCGGGTAAAGAGGAAGCGTTTCCGGCTAAGAGCTTTTCCTCAGTGATTGCATTCTGCAATGCGGAATAATCTGCGGTAATTTTGGGATCATCAAAGTTGCAATATAAGATGCTTAGGTCCCATCGACCGGTTGTTTCGGTTGTCATTCCGTTTTCCTCCATATCGTATCAGTGTTATAAAAGAGGTTCCAACTGAATTATACAGGGTGAATATAGTGTGAAATTATTCCGCTTCTACCAATAAAAGCTGGGAGAGCAAGGGCTCCGCCAAATACACTGGCAATCCGGAGGAAATCAGTTCAAAGCCGGATGCCTTTACTTTTTTTCCGGTGGAAAAGAAGGTGATCGAATAGTACCGGGTCATATCCAGACCCCGTGGACGGAAAAGGTAGGTGTTATCGCCGTCCTCAGAAAGACGCCCAAGGAACACATAGCCTTTCAGACCGCCGGGGGTCATATTCTCTATTACAGCCCAGCCCCGTCCGCTAAGTCCCCCTAAAGCAGGTGTGTGATGGAAAACCCGGGCTTCTTTTTGGATAGGTCGGATATAGTCCTTATACAACGCGACATATTCTGCCAGGCGCTTGCGATAGAAGGGATTTACCGCCTCACCATTAGGTGCCAGTCCGGAAATGGAGGGCACGCCCTGTACCATGATCTGCATCTGCATTTCGGCGCCGCCCACGCAGTGGGAGCTCATCACGGCACCATAAAGTATCATCAAACACTCCGGCGGCAGGCACAGGCTTATACCGTTGAAGATGCGTACGATGCGGGGCAGGCGATTCCAGTCAGAAATCTGGGTTTTGCTGAAACGGGTCATCTGCCCCAGATCGGTGCGTCCGCCGCCGCCGGAGCAGTTCTCTAGCTCAAGTTCCGGAAAAGCGGCATGGATATGGTCGAAGATGCGGTGGGTCGCTTCCACATGGCGCCACAGGGTGTTTTCCAAATAGCTGCCATGGCGGTTAAAGCCGCCCTCAAACTCCAGGTTATTAAAGTCCAAACGGAACAAATCCAGCTTGTATCGGCGAATTACATCCATCAGAGATTTCTCCACATAGGTCTCAACCTCAGGCTTGGACATATCCAGGCAGCGGATCAGCTTTTCGCCGTAACGCTCCATCAACCAGTCCGGATGCGCCTTGTATAACTCGCTTTGAGCACCCATACTCTCCGGCTCTAACCACAGACCAAACTTCATACCCAGCTCGTGTACCCGGTCGATGACGGGCGTTAAATCGTTGGGCAGACGGCAGATGTTCCAGTCTCCGGTGGTTTCTGCCCAATAAGCTTCCTTACGTCCGTACCAACCAGCATCCACCTCAAATACCTCACACCCTATCGAAGCCGCGCGCTCCACCTCCTCGATCAGAGTTTGCTGGGTGAAACGGTGTTCCATAAAACCCCAGTGGTCATACACCACCCGCTCATAACCCTCGGCGGGCTTTGCGGTGAGCCACTGCCGCTGATATTGATGCAGGGCTTGGATTGCCCCGTCAAAGTCATCATATATGTATCCGAAATGAACCGCAGGCAGTGCCACTGTCTCGCCGGGATCCATCACCCGCATGGGGGCAGGCGCATCGGGAGCCAGATCAAACAGCAACCGCAGGTATTGCGGCTTTGCATCGCCCGATTGGTGGAAATAATCGTTTTCAAAGTCAAAACGCCAGTTGCCGCTCCACTCCAGCTGACCAATGAAATAGCCGCCCAAGATGTGGCTACGGGCTATTGCAAAGGGGTGAGAGGGACCGCTTTTGCCTATACGGGAACTGAATGCCAGCTCCGCATTGTAGGGAACCTCCTGCCAGCAAAAATTGCCCTCGGTGCCCCAGCCGCCTGCCTTGAAATAGCCTACGCTATAGGCGGGCTTGTCCATGTTCCCTGTTCTTTCGTTAACCTCCCAAACCATTTCCCACAGGGAACCGCACAAGGGCGACACACGGGTGATGGCCTGCATCTTCTCCGATTCGTTGGTAAGCCACATGCGACGGCTGAAGCAGCCGTTTTCGCCGGTGGCGGTCTCAATAACCAACCGCAGTGCATATTCAGCATGGCATAGCTCAAGCCGCGCGCAGGGCTGTCCTTTGTTCGCTTTTATCTCCTGCCAGCTTTCGAATTTCCACCCGAAGGAGGTGTCACAACCGTCTACCTCCAACCGAAAAACGGGCATCGCTCCGCCGGACACAGTGTCCTGAAGCTGTTGGGGCAGTCCGGCGGCATGGTAGTCCCTGCACACAAGTCGCCCATTCAAAAACCGTTCAGAATACACCGTCTCCCCGGAACCGTAACGAAATTCCATATCCTCTTTGTTGAACACAAAATGCGCCATATCATTTTCTCCTTTCCTGTTTCAGCGCCATTCTATCATATTGCCTATACCCTGTCAACGGGCATTTAAAATGCGGACAGTTTCGGGAAAAGGGGAAAATGAAACCGGATTTAGCAGCATTTAAAGTCGCATTTCGGATGATTTTAGCTGGTGTCAGTTGCAAAAATAAGTTAAATGCTATATGATATATAAGATGAAAAGCAGACAGTTTACAGCTTGCGAAAAGGGAGGAAACCGGCGGTGGAACAATGCGAATGGTTACATAACGGTACGCCGGTCTGGGTCAGCGCGGAACACCGTTTTGGTACGGACGCCATGCTGCTCTCCCATTTTTGCGGGCTGCGTAGAGCAGAAAAGGCCTGTGATTTAGGGACCGGATGCGGTATCATTCCCCTGCGCTGGCACGATAACGGACACCGCGGTCTTGCAGTGGCGGTAGAAATTGCCCCTGCCGGAGTTGCGCTGCTGCAAAAATCGCTGGAGACGCTCTGCCGTCAGTCGGAGCAAACCGACCAGCAGCCGCCGGAGGCCGATATTGACACGGAACAGGCGAAGTCTTCCCTGCGCCATAAGGATGCAGCAGCAGAGCTGACACCGGCAGAGCATATACGGCCACTACAGGCTGATTTGCGGCAGTTTACCTGCCCGGAAGCCGGCAGTTTTGATCTGGTCAGTTGCAATCCACCCTATTTTACTGGGGGCTTTGTCAGCAAAAAGCCCGGCAGAGGGGTGGCAAGGCATCAGCTTCAATGTACGGTGACAGATATCTGCCAGACTGCGGCAAGGTTACTGCGCACCGGTGGCAGACTGTGTATCTGCCAGCGTCCTGCTGCGCTGGGGCAGTGTATGGCGGATATGGTAAATGCCGGTATTCAGCCTAAACGTTTAAGATTGGTGCGCCAGCGCTCGGAAAGTGACCCGTGGCTATTTTTACTGGATGGCAGGTATCAGGGCGGAACGGGGTTGACGGTAATGCCGGATTTACTGATTGAAGCACCCGGTGGTGGGTATTCCTCAGAGCTGATGCAGATATACGGTAAGCAGGAATATCGGGTGAATCCCCGCAAACAGTATTGATACAGTGACCGGATACGGCGATCAAGAATTGATAGAAGAGTAATGCAGATTAAATGCAAGCCGAAAAAAGGAAAGGATTACAGGGTATATGAGCGGAACTTTATATGTAGTGGCTACGCCTATCGGCAATTTGCAGGATATTACCCCCCGGGCGGCAGCAACCTTTGGCAGTGTGGATTTTATTGCAGCGGAGGACACCCGTGTGACCTTAAAGCTGCTGAACTATCTGGGCATAAAAAAGCCGCTGATCAGTTACTTTGAACACAACGCCGCCGAACGGGGTGCCCTTGTGTTGCAGCGCATAATGGCAGGCGAAAACTGTGCGGTATGTTCTGACGCCGGTATGCCCTGTATCAGCGACCCGGGTGAGGCGCTGGTACGGGAGGCGCATGCATTGGGTATTCCGGTGGTGCCGGTTCCGGCAGCCAGTGCGGCGGCAACGGCGTTGGCGGTCAGCGGACAGTCAACCGGCCGCTGGTGCTTTGAGGGCTTTTTGCCGGTCAACCGAAATCAGCGCAGAGAGCATCTGGACGCGGTCAAAAATGAGGTGCGTACCATGATTTTCTACGAGGCACCTCACAAACTAAATAACACCCTGGCTGATCTGTGTACTGTTTTTGGAGAACAGCGCAGTGTGACGATTTGTCGGGAGCTGACTAAGCTACATGAGGAGATTCGCAAAACGACCTTAGGTGAGGCAAAAAGCTACTATGCGGAAAATTCGCCCCGGGGAGAATTTTGCCTGGTGGTTGCCGGCGGAGAACCGGTTTCCGGGGATGCGCCGCAAATGACTCTGGAGGGCGCCCTTGCTAAAGCACAGCAGCTGATGAAGGGCGGACTATCCCCCAGTGCGGCATGCAAACAGGCAGCGCGGGAGGCTGGCTTTGCCAAGGGTGATGTTTACGACGCATATCTGGCGGCACGTGTGTCAGAGGAGCAGGAATAAAACCTGTAGACGCATTTTGTCTGCGGAAAGGGTTATGGGGAAATGAAATTATTGGTTTTGTCGGATATTCACGGCAATTATGACACCTTAGAGCGGGTCATGCTGCAAAATCCTTCGGTAGATGCGGTCTTCTTTTTAGGCGATGGGGAAAAGGAGATGGAGCGCTGGAGGCTGGAGCATCCAACCGCACATAAGCGCATTTACAGTGTGCGGGGAAACTGTGACTGGGACAGTCAGCAACCAACAGAGGGTTTGGCACCCTTTTGTGGTATTTTATTTTTTTATACACACGGGCAAAACTACGGCGTAAAGATGGGCACTGCCCTGCTGGAGGAGGCCGCTCAACGTGCCGGCGCGCAGGTGGCATTATTCGGACATACACATGACCCGTTGGACGATGTGCGTGGGGGTGTCCACCTGTTCAATCCAGGTTCGCTCTCCTTCTCTTTACGCACCGGTCGGGCTTGCTACGGTTTGATCGAGGTTACCGCCGATGGCTTTGTCAACTGCAGTCATATCTGCCTGTAAAGAAGGTGGACAAAGCGGATAATACAGTCACTGGCAGAAAAAACTGCAGGCTCCGGACAAATGGAGCTTGCAGTTTTTTAAACTTTGAAATGTGTTAACCCACCAAGCTGCCGGAATTTGCAGCCTGCGCGGCAAACGGATTGACTCCGTCAAGAAGCAGACTGCGCTGAATCGCGCGGTTTTCTACAAAGGCGACATAACTGGTGCCGACATTTACGGAAAGGGTGTTGCCGTCGGTGTCTTTTATGATCAAAGGAGAGGAGATATCCTGTTTTTCCCAGGTAATCAGCTGGTAGTGTCCACCGTAAAAATAGGCGCCGGAACCACCCGAAAAATCGAAATCGGTACAAAGTCCGTCGCTTTTCAGGCTTACATTACAGCTTAGCAAAAACACATTTGTGTAGCTGACGGGTGCGTTGGTGGCAAGGTCGATTAGTTCCTCCCCGTATTCCGATTTCCGGTAGTTATGATCTGCTTCAGAATAGCGGAAAGAGACCGGAACATTTTGAGAAAAGGAAAACTCGACGAGAGAGGCGGTGCCGTCCTCCGGAAGACGGGGTTCAGCCTCGTAGCTGACAAACTGAAAAACAGAGGTTACCGTACCGGTGGTGGGAATCCCCTTTTGAGCGGCGCCCGCCTCAGCACCGTCATCTCCCACATACCAGCAATGTTCATTTCCATAGCCGGTTGCGGCGCGCGCGGTATCAAAAACATAGGTGACGGTGCCAAGCTCGATTCCGTCGACTGTCGGGTAGTTCAGCTGTTCCAGCATATTGGTTGCGTAGACGCTGCTGCCGATGTGTAACAACAGCATATTCTCCGGCACGGCAAGCTGAACAAACTGGTCGCGGGTAGAACGGACCGGCCCGACAGTGCGTAAGGCGGCGGTGTTGCGATAGACTGCCATTAACCGGGGAATACCGCCCTCAGTTACCATCTCATATACGATACTGGCAGCGGAAATGCCTGTCTGCGGCAGAGCAGTCCGGTTGTTATCCAACATCACAGCAACCGGACGCTGACCCTGTATGGCGTCGGATTCCATTTTCTCCCCGGTCAATGGGTCGCAATCCAGCGGAATGACCTCTCCGGCGTCATACATTTCCTGCTCGGCAGAAGCTTCGGCAACAGAGCTTTCTACATATTCCGGACTAAACCCCTTGGAGGTACAGCTGCTGAAGACCAAAACTGACAAAACAGCAGATAGAAAAGACAGACACTTTTTCTGCATATCCGTAATCGCTCCCAAGTAAAAGATATCCAATGAAAACAGGTTGGCATACATCAATATACGCGTTATATGCGTTTATTATAGTCTTTCCGAACCGTTTTGTAAAGAAAAAGACCGCAGAACAACATCGCTGAAGCAACGTCGTTGAAATAACGGGCCGGTTCAGCAATCTGTTCTGCGGAAGGCTACGGTCAAAACGGAATAAGGCGGCAGGCTTAATCGCCCAGTTCAACCTCTTCGCCGCTTGCAATCACCTCTTCTTCTGCAATTGTCTGGTCAGGACCGGCATAGCTGAAATTATAGTATTCGTCCAAATCGACAATGCCTACATAGCTGTTGCCGCAGTTTAAAAGCAGAGTATTTTCATCCATATCGGTAAAACGAAGCATAGAGGTGGTGGCACCCTTGAACCAGCGGATCGGCTCCATCTTACCCTTGGAAAAATAGAAGCCCAAGCCGCCGTAATCAAAATCTACACACTGGTAGTTGGGGTCGCCCTTATCGTTACCATTTTTATCCAGGTTGCCACCCGGGTAGGGGTAGGTGGTGATATCGGCAAACAGTACCAGCACATTGTCAAAGCCCAGCTGTTCACCGGTGTTTTCATCCACGGTCTGATGACGACCGCCGATAGCACTGCTATACTGGCTCATCATCAGCTTGCCGGTGGTTTCATCATAGTCAAAATAGGTACGGTAGGACTGGCTGTGGGTAATACTGATAGAGGTAACAGCTTCGTCGGTCAGCTCCCGTACACCGCCCTCTCGGTAGTCCACAAAATCATAGCAGGTGCCGGTATAGGAATATTCGTCGTTATAGCCGTACTGCTCAAATGCTTGCTGCAACAGCTCTGCATTGGTGTAGGCGGTATGTTCCAGGGCATAGCCCTGTGCCAAACGGGTCTGATCCCGGTAGATAAAATTGTAGGTATCTCCGTTCAGGTCCCGGTTTTCATATTCATTTTGCTCAATGTAGGTTTGGGTAATGCCGCTGCGTCCGATGTGGCAGTAGAGCGCGTCATAGGGAATCGCCAGGCGCAAAAACTGGTCGCGGCCACTGCGGACAGGACCCAGATCGCCGGTGAGCTTGGTATAGTCCTCAAACAAAGCCATAAAACGGGTGATACCGCCTTCTACCTTGCTCTCAAATAGGATGGAAGCCTCAGACAGGCCGCGCTGCGGGCGGCATGCGGCGATATTATTGACCATCATAGCCACTATACGGCGGTTAGGATTATAATCCTCCCCCTGGGCAAGACCGGTCAGGTAGCACGGCAGGTACGGATCGGGTTCGGGTTCCGGTTCAGCCTCCGGCTCCTCTTGCACAGATTCTGGCTCGGTCATTTCAGAGGATATATCCTCAATTACGGGGGTCTCCTCCCCTGCCTTGGTGCAGCCACACAACATGGTGACGCAAACCAGGAGACAAACCAACACGGTAAGCAGTCTTTTACTCATAGTATACACCTCGTTGTTTTTGACAGAATGCAGTTATTATCATACTGGATTTTTCGGATAAAGTAAAGAAAAAACGAATCAGCAAACAGAAATTTCCTTATTTTGCACATTTCAGCGCCAGAATTATTGTATAATATGACTTGCAGCGAGGGAGGAAAACAAAAAATGTTCACAAAAAATACACAGCCTTACCCACCATTTTTCACGGTATTGCCACGGATTCGAAACACAATTTTTCTATGATATTTGAGAATAAATCCTGCGGGACAAAACAAAACTGTCCTGACAGCTTGAACGGAGGGAAAACATTTGATAGAGGTTACCAATCTTACCCGACATTACGGTTCTTTTACAGCAGTAGATCACATCTCCTTTTCCTTGGAGGACGGCAAGATTTACGGTTTTTTGGGACCGAACGGCGCAGGAAAATCCACAACAATGAATTTATTGACCGGATATCTGTGCGCAGATGAGGGAAATATCACGGTGGATGGCTTTGATATGCTGGAAGAGCCTAAGGAGGCGAAAAAGCGTATCGGTTATCTGCCGGAGCTGCCGCCCCTGTATAAGGATATGACGGTGCGGGAATATTTACGCTTTGTTATACAGCTGAAAAAGGCAGATTGTGACGCAGTAGCATTAGATCATATTCTGCGGAAAACCGGCCTGACTGATGTTGTGGACAAAATGATCCGATCACTGTCCAAAGGCTTTCAGCAGCGGGTCGGGATTGCCCAGGCATTGGTGGGCAATCCCCCTATTTTAATATTGGATGAACCCACGGTCGGTCTGGATCCGCTGCAGCGTATAGAGGTACGGGAGCTGATCCGATCCCTGGGCAAAGAACACACCGTCATTCTGTCCAGCCATATTCTGTCAGAAATATCAGAGGTATGTGACACGGTACTGATTATTGCCCACGGCAAGCTGGTGGGCGAAGGATCCCCGGAGCAGTTGGCGCAGACCGGACAGGCTTCCCAGCAGTGCAGCCTGTCCGTGAAGGGTCAGCAGGAGACGGTGCTAAACGCGTTGTCTGCCATTGATCTGGTTCCGATCGGTCCGGTGAAGCAGGAGAATGGCCTGCTTAGCCTGACGGTCAGCTGGCCGGCCGGTCAGGACAAACGGGAGGAGATTTTCTATGCTCTTGCTGCCGCACACTGTCCGATCTTGGAGGAAACCATAACCGCGATGAGCTTGGAGCAGATCTTCCTGGAGTTGACCGGTGAGGACAAGGACGCGCAGGCTTACGAAAAGGTTGTCGCACAGCTCGGGGAGACCCCCGTAGCTGAGGAAAAAGCTGCTTCGGCACAGGAGGAGGAATAACATATGCTGGCTATCTATCGCAGAGAGGTGCGTAGCTATTTCACCTCCGCTATCGGGTATATTCTGATTGCTTTTTATCTGTTGCTGTTGGGCATTTATTTTACGGCGTACAATCTAAACGGGGGCTATACTGATCTTGGCGGTGTTTTGTATTACACCCTGCTCATTATGCTGCTGTTCAGCCCGCTATTGACCATGCGGCTGTTAAGCGAAGAACGCAAGCAGCGAACAGATCAACTGCTGCTATGTGCGCCGGTTACCCTGTGGGATATTGTCGGCGGCAAGTATTTGGCAGTTTTGACGGTTTTCGCCGTGCCAGTTGCGGTGGCCTGCAGCTGTCCGCTGTTATTGGCAGCGTACGGCAGTAAATCCATGTTACTTTCCTATGCGCAGATTTTTGCCTATTTCCTGATAGGCGCGGCCTGTATCGCCATCGGGCTGTTCTTTTCCGGCATTACCGAAAACCAGATTGTTGCAGCGGCAACGACCTTTGCGGTACTGCTTTGCTGCTATCTGATGGACGGTATCACCACCTTGATTTCGAGTTCTGCATGGGTGGCACTGCTTGCCTTCGTACTGGTTGCGCTGTTGATTGGCTTGCTGGTCCGGTACATGACCCGTAGCTGGCGTCCGGCCATCACAGTGGCGGCGGTCGCGATGTGCGTGCTGGTTATTTTGTTCATCATCAACGGAGAGTGGATGCTCAGTGCTTTGACCGCGGTTTTGTCTGCACTGACCCTGTTTGCGCCCTTTGAAGATTTTGCAGGCGGCATTTTCAATGTCAATGCTGTTGTGTACTACCTGTCGGTTATTCTGCTGTTCCTGTTCCTCAGTGTGCAGACCATGGAACGGCGCAGAAGCAATGTTTGAACCTCGGATACGGCAGAAAGGAACTCAGAGTATGAAAAACGAACAAAAACAGCAAATAAAGGCCCAGCGCCGGGAAAAACTGGCACAGCAGCGGCAGAGCGGTCTGCGCCAGCTGCGCAGAGGCAGCTTTGCTTCGGCGGCGGTTGCGGTATTGCTGATTATTTTGATTTTGATCAATGTTGTGGTATCCAAATTGCCGGATAGCGTTACACGGCTGGATATCACCGGGAAAAATCTTTACAGCATCGGCGAGCAGAGCAAGAGCATCGCACAAAATTTGAATCAGCCGGTAACAGTTTATTGGATTGCCGCAGAGGGCTATGAGGACTCCGGCATTGAGGAGCTGCTGAATCGGTATGTGCAGGCAGCGGACGGCAATATCACCCTGACCCGGATCGATCCGGTGACAAATCCTAATTTCGCCGCGAAGTATACTGAGGGCAATATCACACAGAATACCCTGGTTGTGGAAAGCGCACAGCGGTATAAAGTGGTTGCCTATACAGATATCTACCAGACAGAATACGGTTATGATTCCAGCTACAATATGACCACATCCACCACCTTTTGCGGTGAAGGAGAGATTACGGCTGCGTTGGATTATGTGACCAGCGACAGTCTGCCCACAGTATATTATCTCAGTGGCCATGGCGAGCCGGGGCTGCCCTCAGATCTGGAAAATTCTCTCAAACGGCAAAATATTACCACACAGGAGCTTACGCTGATTACGGCAGACGACATACCGGAGGATTGCGGTACCCTGATTGTTGATTCTCCGACCAGTGATTTGTATCCGGACGAAGCAGAGAAAATCAACGATTGGATGGCCTCCGGCGGTCAGCTGCTGTTGTTTACTACCTACGGCACACAGGAGCTGCCCAATCTTGCAAAAATTACCGCTCAGTGGGGGTTGACCCTGCAGCAGGGCGCGGTGGTAGAGGGCGACCGAAACAGCTATTACCAGTATCCCATTTATATTCTGCCCAAACTGGCGGCAGCCAGCACGATTACCTCTAATCTGGCAAGCTCCGGTCAGTATGTTTTGGCGTATCTTCCCCAGGCAATTGCTGCCGATGAAGAATATGCTCAGGATGTCACCTTTACCTATCTGCTGACCAGCTCCTCGGATTCCTACATCATGCAGGATCTGGAAAATTCCACCGAGTTTGCAAAGGGCGAAGAGGATCCCACAGGCCCGTTTAACCTGGCTGTGCAGGCAGAAAACAGTACAACCGGCGCAAAGCTGGTGTGGTTTGCAGACGGTTATCTGACAAACAGCGAGCTGAACAGTTGGACAGGCGGTACCAACTATACCCTGTTGATCAATACGGTTGGCTATCTGACAGAGCATGATAGCGCAATTGCCATTGAGGGCATTAGTTTAGATACCGAAAGTCTGTTAATCACGACTGCGCAGGCGGGCTTTTGGAAAGGCATTTATACCGTGTTGCTGCCGTTGGGCGTTGTGATTATCGGTGCTTCCGTGTTGGTGCGCAGAAAACGGTGCCGCGCATAACCGGGAGGAAAGGAAAAACCAATGGAAAACAGTATTACTCCCGAACAGAGGGCTCAACAGATCAAAAAACAAAAGGAAGAGGCCGAGTTGCGCCGTAAAAAGCGTCGTAAGCAAAAGGTTATTGCCATGTCATGCGGCTGCGCCGCCATTGTGCTACTGGCGGTAGGCAGCGGTCTGCTATCCCGATATAACGCGAAAAAGCAGGCGGAGGAAGATGCAAAAAGCCAGCCGCAGATAGCGGTCGCTGCCCTGCCGACTTCGGGCAGTGCGGATACGCTAACCTTTACGGATAACACCGGGGTCGAGCGCAGCTTTGTAAAGAATTCATCCGGCCAGTGGAGCTGGGCGGATGACTCTGAATTTCCGGTAAACGGCGAGCAGTTGGATACGCTTATGGAAAGCATCACCCAGTTGAAAGCGTATATTCAGTTTACCGCACAGGATGGCCAGGAATATGGCTTGCAGCAGCCTCAGCAAACGGTAACTCTGGCAGATTCTAAGTCCGGTGAGGCAAATACCCTGACCTTTGGCGCCGTGAATGACGTTTCCGGTCAGATGTATCTGCAGTCCGGAGAAGACAGCAACAACCTGTACTCGGTGGATACCGGGCTGCTGGATACCTTTGACTGTTCGCTGTATGACCTGATGACGGTTGAACAGGTTCCCATGCCGGAGGGCAGCAGCAATATCACCGGCTTTTCGGTACAAAGTCCGGACAGTGAAAAGCTGCAGTTTGCTTCCTGGGATGACGCCGGGCAGATGGATTTGACCGGCAGCGGCCGTTGGAGCGTGACGCAGGGAGAGGTTAGTCTACCGGTGGACAGTACCACAGGTACAACGCTGCTGAACAGATTGATCCAATTGCAGCCGGACACCTGTGTGAAATGGAAACCGGATGAGGTTGCCTTGACGCTCTACGGGCTGAACGAGGATGCCCGGACTGTGCTGGATTTGCGGTATACGGACGCAGACGAACAGGCGGCAGTGACCCGTGTATTTATCGGTTCCTTGACAGAGGACGGAGAAAACTGCTATATGGCGGTGGAGGGCCTGAACGGCGTATATCTGCAAAGCGCAGAAAAGCTACAGGGCTTTGTCCAGGCAGCCGCGGTTGATTTTGCCACAACCATGCCCTTTGCTGTGTCCGGGGACTACCTGACCGGTTTGTCGATCACCCGGGAGGGTGAGACGGTGCTGATACTGCAGCGTAAGGTGGTGGAACAAACGGATGAAGAGGGCAACGTTACCGAGGCGACGCAGTATACGATGAACGGCGAAACATTGACCGGAACGAAAGGCAGCAGCTTTGTCAGCGTCATAGCCGGGTTGACAGGTACAGACTTGCGGATGGCAGAGTCTCTGCCGGAAAATGCGGAGATGACGGTCACGCTGCAGCTGCAGGACCGTGCGCAGTCGGGGGCCAGTGTCTATTTTGTTTCCGCAGAAGATGACACCTACACCTTATATTATACGCGAGGCGTTGATGCTGCTCATCAGTATATACTTTGCTGTAGCCTTGCGGCAGCAGATTGGCAGTCTGCGCTGGATGTCTTAACGTCAGAACAGTCGGCAGACTGACCCGGTTGTTTATATACAGGACCACTTGTTAAAGAAGTAATGAATAATCCTTGCTTATTAAGAAAAAACAATAGAAAATAAAAGTGATAGAAAACAGCAGAACGGTTCCGATCCGGTAAAGAATGTCAGTAGATACGATACACAGGTCGGGGCACTGCTGTTTTTCTTTTTGCGCAAAATCCGAGTTTTAACCAAAAACAGATTGACAAGAGATAGTCTGCCGGATAGAATACTACCTGTAAAAGACGTTGCTTCAACCGAGCAAACGAACTTTTCTTTATTTAAAAAGGAGGTATTTTTTTGAAGGATTATTTTAAATTGCAGCAGCGTGGCACTACAGTGCGGACCGAGATTGTTGCCGGTTTGACCACATTTACGGCTATGGCATATATCCTGTTTGTCAATCCGGGTATGTTTGCCGATCTGGGAACGGTCAGCTACGGAGCGATCTATATCGCAACGGCTCTTTCTGCCGTGGTCGGCACGGTTTTGATCGGACTTTTGGCCAATTTGCCTTTGGCACAGGCCTCCGGTATGGGGTTAAATGCATTTTTTGTTTATACGGTTTGCTTTGGTTTGGGTTTCAGTTATGCCAATGCATTGGTTTTTATTTTAGCGGATGGTGTTATTTTTGTTCTGCTGACCGTTACCGGGCTGCGTAAGCTTATTTTTGATGCGATTCCCAAGACCGTAAAAACCGCAATCCCTGCGGGTATCGGTTTGTTCATAGCCTTTCTGGGTTTGCAGGATTCTGGCATTGTGGTCAATGACGCCTCTACCTGCGTCAGTCTTGCCAGCTTTAATTTGTTAGGCGGTGCATCCTGGGGCAGTATTATGCCTATGCTGGTCACAATTGCGACCTTGATTTTTATCGCAGCCCTGAATCGTCGGGGCGTAAAGAGTGCTATGCTTTGGAGCATTTTTGTAGGTACCGTGCTATACTATCTGTTGGGACTGACCGTACCGGGGTTTTATGCTTCCTTCGTGCTGAATACCATGAATCCCTTTACCGCTTTTCAGGAGTTTGGCACACAGGCCTTTGGCAAGGTGTTTACACAGGGGTTTGATTTTTCCGAATATCTGGCGGAGCATTCTCAGGCTACCCTGGTGCTGACCTTTGTTACGACAGCTTTGGCATTTTGTATGGTGGATATGTTTGACACAATGGGCACGCTTTTCGGTGCCTGCAAGACCGGTAATATGCTGGTCGTTAATGAAAAGGGCGAAGAGGAAGTGCCCGCTATGAACCGAGCTATGCTGGCGGATGCCATCGCCACCTGTACCGGCGCGGTTTGCGGCACCAGTACAGTGACCACCTTTGTGGAATCCTCCTCCGGTGTTGCGGCGGGCGGCCGTACCGGTTTGTCGGCAATGGTTACCGCCGGTATGTTCTTTGTGGCAATGTTCCTTTCCCCTGTGGCAGCGTTGATTCCGGCATGTGCCTATGCGGCGGCACTGATTTATGTGGGTATTCTGATGATGGGTTGTGTCATAGAGATTGACTGGAAAAATCCCGCGATTTCCCTACCCTCCTTTATGACGATCGTCATGATGCCCTTCACCTACAATATCTCCTATGGTATTGCCTTTGGTCTGATGAGCTATCTTGCCATCAAGCTGCTGACCGGCAGAGAGAAAAAGCTTGGTGTGGGTACGTGGATTATTACCCTGTTGTTCGCGGCAATGTTCTTCTTGACCCACTGATTACAGATCTTGCAGTAAAGAAAAATCCCTGTTGCCATATGGTGACAGGGATTTTTTAGGGACGTATTTCACTCTTCCGGGCGGATGGTCCATGCCTGAAGACGCAGCCGATCGCTCAGATAACGGTCTTTAAAATCGGGGGTATGTACCCAGCTGCCGCTCATATCTATCTTGCCCAGATACGGGTAGTGACTGTAATCGCATTGTTGTTCACGGGGCTGCAGTGTAACGGTTTTGGCACCCTGTGCCACCTCGAGCATGGCAAACAGCAAATCGGCAGGGCCGATTTTGCCGGCACTGCTGATAAAATAAGGCGGCAGGAAAGAGGCAGGGTCGGTGGTACCGGCAAGTGCGTGGATCTCATCGGCGGTCAAGGTCACCGGTTGCCGTATCCCCTCCGGCTGCTGCAAAAAGCCGTGGACATCTCCGGGAATATAATCGGTATCTCGATCCATAAAGTGCTTTGCCGCATAAAAGCAGTCACAGACAGAAAGTGAGACCGGCTCATTTACCCAGCTGAAATGTGCTGACAGGGCATTTTGAATGGCAGGCAGCTGTGTCTTGGATACCCGCCTGAAAGAGGCTTTATCCATTGCGCTTTTTATCAGAGTGTCGGCGTCGGTTATGACAAAGCGACTATCGGATTGCAGTGCATCGATCAGTTCTCTTAAGCGAAAATAGTATAGCGAAATCTGCTCCGCAGAGCGGCGGGGCGCACAGAGCCAATCGCCAAAGGGGCGCAGATTGCCCCGGTAATAGTTCACCATATCCCAAAAATCGCTGTGCTCTACCATATTCGGGTGATTGTACAGAACGACTCTTTTTCTGCCGGCAATACTGTCCAAAAGCCGATGCACATCATAGTCGGGCGTATCAAAGAACAGGGTTTCTAATCCCATATCGTAGTTGGTATGAAAGCCGTTGCAGTAGTAAACGCCGTCTCCGTTTGGAGTATCGAATAAGCTGCCTACATAGAGCCGCATACCCTGCTCCGCGTAAAAATACATAGAGGCGTAGGATAGGCAATTACCGGGCGGACAGACAGCAAGGGGCGTCTTGCCGGTTGCGGCCTCCACCATACCGATACCCCGGCATTCCTGTAGCTGCAGCAGGTTGATGGCCTGTTCGTAGCTTTCAATATCCGTGTATTCATTTACATCCGGATGGATCGAGTGAGCCAGCGTATGAAAAGAGACGGTGTGATTTTTCAGTTCCTCCAAAACATCGGTACGGCGGTGGGCAACCAGCGCTTTCGCTTCGTACCCGACCAGATTAAAATTGGCGCGGATGCCTGCATCGTGCAGAATACGGGCCTGTTCCAGGATGGCATCGTTGCTTTCGTCACAGGTAAAATCTTCTGTATCAAAGCTGAAGAGTATTTCGGTCAAAATCAAACGCCCCTTCTATTTTGTAATTACAACTATTATACTGTATGAAAAGCAGGAAATCAAGCAATCCTGTTTGACAGAAAAGCCGAAGTCGGATATAATGCAATCAGGAGGATCAGAGTAAAATGAAAAAGATGTTGGCATTGTTATTATGTGTTGCCTGTGTATGCTGCCTGGTCGGCTGCGTTACAAAGGTGCAGCAGAAAACAGCGGATACAGTTTTTATGCGGGCAACCGTTACGCAGATAGAAAACGGCAGTATGCTGGTTCGTCCGGTGGAGGGCTCGCGGGAGCTGAGCAGCTCCGATAGCTTCAGCGTTCCGCTCACCGGTATGCAAGCCTCTCCGGAGCCGCAGATTGGTGACGAGGTCGAGATTGAATATAGCGGAGATATATTAGAGACATATCCTGCCGGACTTGGCAAGGTTTTCGGGATTCGTGTGGTATCGCGTCAGGAGTCTCAGCCGGAGGATATTACGTTTGCCGTAAAGGAAGAAAGCGTTACCGCGACCGGCGCCGTTTTCGTTTTGACCAATCAAACAGAGGATAAAACCTACACATACGGTGAACCGTACACTGTGGAAAAACTGTCCGACGACAAGTGGCAGAGCGTGACCCCCAAAGAGGGGCTAACCTGGATTGCCGGGGTCTATTCCCTGCAGCCCGGCCAGCAATCGGAGCTTATCCTGGATTGGCAGGACGGCTACGGACGGTTGGAGCCCGGCAGGTACAGGCTGACAAAAGCTGTCAGTGATGAGCAGGGCAACGGTTCGGTTGTCTATGCCGCATTTGAGGTTGTGGCAATAGAGGATGAGGTCAAATGAAAAGGAACGGTATTGGTATCGTTGGCGGTTCGACGGGTCGCACAGCGGTGGTTGAGGGCAATCCGGTTCTCGGTGTTTTGGCGGCGGTTGGCGTAGTATTTTTGGGTGTTCTGGGCTTTATCCGCTGGATAAGGCATCCTGAAAGTAATGCTAAGACAGATATAAAACATAGAAAGAAGGAAAAGACGAATGGGTAAGATTAAGGTAGGTATTGCCGGTGTGCGAGGCCTTTCCACAGTTGCAGGTCTGAATGACATTGAGGATGTGGAAATTGCCGCCATGTGCGATCTGGATGAGGAACATCTGAATGCTTCGGCAGATAAACTGAATGTGCAAAAACGTTTTCGCGTGTTTGAAGATATGCTGGAGACGGATATTGACGCAGTGATTATTGCAACGCCGATGCAGTGCCATGTGCCGCAGGCTATTGCCGCCCTGGAGGCAGGTAAAGCGGTTATGAGCGAGGTCACTGCCGGTGTGACCATGGATGAGCTGTGGTGGTTATGTGAGTGCGTGGAAAAATATAAGCGGCCCTACATGTACGCCGAAAACTATGTTTATACCCCCCAGGTGCAGTTGGTGAAAAATATGGTCCGGCAGGGACTTTTGGGTGAGCCTTATTATGCCGAGGGGATGTATCTGCACAATATCAGCAGTATTTTGGAGTACCCCAACGGCAAGCGCAGTTGGCGGTCTTATTGGCAGTGCGGCAAACGGGGTAACTTCTACCCCACCCACAGTGTTGGGCCCGTAATGCAGTGGTTCCCCGGTGACCATATCACCGAGATTTCCACCTTCTCCCCCGGTGTATGGAATGATGTGGGGATGAAACAGGACAGCGGTACCACCACCATGTGCCGTACCGAAAAGGGAAAGCTGCTGAGCATTCGCACTGATTGCATGTCTCCCCGTCCCCACAATATGGATTATTATCTGCTGCAGGGGACCGGCGGCATTTTCCAGTCCAAATCCTGCAGTGAGGATATTGACAAGATTTCGCTACTGACCCTGGACAATCCGGAAAGCGAGATGACCTGGAAGCATCTGGACGAGTACAATCAGTATCTGCCCGAGCGGTACAAAAACGCCGGAGAAGATCAGTTGAAGGCTGGTCACGGCGGCGGAGATTTCTTTATTGTAAAAGATTTTATCGACGCCGTGCGCAGCAATACCCAGCCGGAGCTGGATGTTTATACCGGCTGCGAGTGGACCGCTGTCGGTTTACTTTCCGAGCTTTCAGTGGCAAATAACGGCAGACCCATTCCCATGCCCAAATTCCGCCCGGATACCCCCAATAAGGATAAGATTATTAAGTTGTAATATGACCGGAAATGAAAAACACAGTCGCCTGCGTAGACGCGGCGGCTGTGTTTTTTATGTTAGTAATTCTGCTTTTGCCTGATATATTGATGCGGAGTCAGACCGGTTGCTTTTTTGAACTGTCTGCAGAAATAAGAGGTGTCGCAGTAACCGAGAAGGCAGGCAATTTCGCTCACTGCGTAATTTCCGGCCAAAAGGTACTCCTTCGCAGCGGATATTTTGACAAAGGAGCGGTATGCGCACAGTGTTTTGCCGTATGTGGCCCGAAAACGGCGCTGCAGGGTAAATCCATCGCCGCCGATCCGTGCAGATAAACGCCCATCAATGCTACCAGGAAGACAGACCTTGCATGATTTGTAATAATCTCTAATGTTGCTTCCAATCTATACATAGGTACTATCAAAAGCGTATGCAATTCTTTATAAGAAAAAACAGGCGCACCGCCGAAGCGGTGCGCCTGAATTCAATTGTCCAATCAGAAATCAGAAATTACTTCTGATCCTTGATGGCAGCCTGAGCGGCAGCCAGACGGGCAATGGGTACACGGAAGGGAGAGCAGGACACATAGTCCAGACCGACACTGTGGCAGAACTCTACAGAAGAGGGATCGCCGCCGTGCTCGCCGCAGATGCCCAGACCCAGGGTCGGGTTAACAGCGCGGCCGTTGGTAGCAGCCATCTTGACCAGCTTGCCAACACCGTTCTGATCCAGATGCTGGAACGGATCGCTCTCGTAGACCTTGTTCTCATAGTAAGCGGTCAGGAACTTAGCAGCATCGTCACGGCTGAAGCCGAAGGTCATCTGGGTCAGGTCGTTGGTACCAAAGGAGAAGAAGTCAGCTTCCTTGGCGATTTCGTCGGCGGTCAGAGCTGCACGGGGGATCTCGATCATGGTGCCGACCTCATACTTCATGGCAACACCGGCCTCGGCGATCAGCTTATCAGCAGTCTCAACCACAACGGCCTTGACGAACTTCAGCTCCTTGACTTCGCCAACCAGCGGGATCATGATGTGCGGGGTGATCATTTTGCCGGTCTCGGCAGAAACCTTCAGGGCAGCCTTGATGACTGCGGTGGTCTGCATTTCGGCAATTTCGGGATAGGTGACGCACAGACGGCAGCCACGGTGACCCATCAT
>DCHC01000009.1:108504-117411 GCA_002314755.1 Faecalibacterium sp. UBA1762
ATCATGGGGTTGAACTCGTGCAGGCTCTCGACAATGTCGGTCAGCTCAGCAGCAGTCATACCCATCTCGGCAGCCAGCTCGGCAATGTCCTCAGCCTTGGTGGGCAGGAACTCATGCAGAGGAGGATCCAGATAACGGATGGTCATGGGACGCTCGCCCATAATGCGATACATGGCGGTAAAGTCGGCCTCCTGGTAGGGCTCAACCTTAGCCAGAGCAACCTTGCGGGCCTCAACGGTACGGGCACAGATCATCTCACGCACGGCCTTGATGCGGTCCTCAGCAAAGAACATATGCTCGGTACGGCACAGACCGATACCCTCGGCACCCATATCGACAGCGTTCTGAGCGTCGGTCGGGTTGTCGGCATTGGTCAGAACCTTCAGGCGGCGAGCAGCGTCAGCCCAGCCCATGAAACGCTTGAAGTTAGCGTTTTCGGTGGAAGCAACGGTAGCAATCTGGCCGGCGTAAACATTACCGGTAGAGCCATCCAGGCTGATCCAGTCGCCTTCAACAAACTTAACGCCGTTGATCTCAAAGGTCTTAGCGTCGTAGTCAATCTTGACATCGTTGTCGTTACCGCAGCCGGAAACACAGCAGGTGCCCATGCCACGAGCAACAACGGCAGCGTGGCTGGTCATACCGCCACGGACGGTCAGGATGCCCTGAGAAACCTGCATGCCGACGATATCCTCGGGGCTGGTCTCCAGACGAACCAGAACGACCTTCTTCCAGTCGGGGTTCTTGACCATCTCTTCGGCATCTTCAGCGGAGAAGACAACACGGCCGCAAGCGGAACCGGGAGAAGCGGCCAGACCCTTACCGACAGCCTCGGCAGCCTTCAGAGCGGCGGCGTCGAACTGGGGATGCAGCAGGGTATCCAGCTGCTTGGGCTCTACGCGCAGGACAGCCTCACGCTCGGTGATCATGCCCTCGTCGACCAAATCGCAGGCAATCTGCAAAGCGGCCTGAGCGGTACGCTTGCCGTTACGGGTCTGCAGCATGTACAGCTTGCCGTCCTCAATGGTGAACTCCATATCCTGCATATCGCGGAAGTAGTTCTCCAAACGGTTTGCAATAGCGATGAACTGCTCATAAACCTCAGGCATCTGTTCTTTCAGATGGCTGATGGGAGAAGGAGTACGAACGCCGGCAACGACGTCTTCGCCCTGCGCGTTGATCAGGTATTCGCCCATCAACTGCTTCTTGCCGGTAGCGGGATCACGGGTAAAGGCAACACCGGTACCGCTGCGGTCGCCGGAGTTACCGAAAGCCATCTGCTGTACGTTGACGGCGGTGCCCCACTCGTAGGGAATCTCGTTCATCTTACGGTAGACATTAGCACGGGGGTTGTCCCAGCTGCGGAACACGGCCTTGACAGCCTCGATCAGCTGCTCCTTGGGATCCTGCGGGAAGGGTTTGCCCTCGTTGTCCTCGTAGATCTTCTTGAAGATAGCAACCAGAGCCTTCAGATCGTCGGCGGTCAGGTCAACGTCGTTCTTAATGCCCTTTTCTTCCTTCATCTTGTCGATCTCGACCTCAAACAGGCTCTTGGGAACCATCATAACGACGTCGGCGAACATCTGGACAAAACGACGGTAGGAGTCGTAAGCGAAGCGGGCGTTGCCGGTCTTCTTAGCCAGACCCTCAACAGCTTCGTCGTTCAGACCCAGGTTCAGAATGGTATCCATCATACCGGGCATGGACTGACGTGCGCCGGAACGAACGGAAACCAGCAGGGGGTTCTCGATATCGCCGAACTTCTTGCCGGTGATCTCTTCCAGACCCTTAACATGAGCGAAGATGTCAGCCTCGATCTCTGCATTGATCTGACGGCCGTCCTCGTAATACTTGGTGCAGGCCTCGGTGCTGATGGTGAAGCCCTGAGGAACCGGCATACCGGCAGCGGTCATCTCTGCCAGACCGGCGCCCTTGCCACCCAGGGTGTTCTTCATGGTGACTTTGTCGCCGTTGAAGGCGTCATTGCCTTCGCTGAAATAGTAGATGTACTTTTTCAATCTCTTTACCTCCAGTTTGTTATTTTGAGTTTATGAAACGACACAAAAATAAGGCCGAAAGAGAAAACAGACAGAATTTTCCCTTTTAGCTATATTATTGTACCAAAAAATTAAAATAAATACTATACCTTTTCCTATGATTTTGGCTGATTTTCTGAAATTTTTTCAGTAAAAAAAGCAAAAAATTACAGACGCAATGGGGAAAATGGCTTAAAGCGGCTGCGGATCGGAAAAATCCGGACGAAAATTACAGGTCATTCAGTGCGTCGACAAGACCCTGCATATTGTCAAAAATCCAGTCCGGTTGGACGGAATATTCCGGAAGCTCAGCAAGAGTCCCCTCACCGGATAGGACAAACACGGTGCGTACTCCGCAGGCGCCCAAAGCGATATCGGTATACAGCCGGTCGCCTACCATAGCAATTTGATCCAGCCGTAGGCCGTACCGGTCAGCTGCCGCCTGGGCAATGCCGCCGTTAGGCTTTCCGATGACAACATCCGGCTCTCGTCCGGTGGCGGCTTTGGCAAAGGCGATCATCGCGCCGATATCCGGGATAAACCCGTTTGCTACCGGACAGTTGAAATCCGGATGGGTGGCAAGATACGGCAGACCGGCGCGCAGGGCATTGCAAAGGTCGGTCAGCTTGGCATAGGTTAGGGTGGTATCAAAGCCCAGCACCACTGCCTCTGCCTCCGGCTGGCTTACCAGAGCGTAGCCGGCATCCCGGAACTGCTGCTCCAGACTTGGCGTGCCGATAACCAACAGCTTTTGCGGCCAGTGGTTATGCTGCATATAAAGAATAGAGGCCTCGCCGGAGGTAAGGATTTTTTCAGGCAGAACGGGTACGCCTAATCCAGCCAGCCGCGCAACGTAATCCAGTGTACTGCGGGAGGAGTTATTGGTGAGAAACAGGGTGGAAAAGCCCCCCTCCTTTTCCTTTTCCAGTAGCTCCTTCGCGCCGGGCAGCAGTTGATCATCTAGGTAAAATGTGCCGTCCATATCCAGTAAAAACAGACGGATGTCAGCCAGTTGTTTCAAGTCTCTCATAACAAAAACTCCGTTTCTGATGTGTCTTTGGACAGAAATATCCCGAAAATTAGGCGTTGATTTTGTGAAAAAACGGTGGGTGAAGCTGACCGGTGCAACCAGATACTTGCAATAACCGCTCTTTTTGGGTATACTGTTATCCGAAAACAGGGTGTACTGCATCAGAATACAGCGCGCCGGAAAAGGGACGGTTAGACTCATGATTTACAAAGCGACAGTGGTTATCCCAAACCTGAACGGGGCGGGATGGCTGCGACAAAGCATAGAATCTGTCTGGGCGCAGACGGAACAGCAGTTTGAACTGATTGTAGTGGATAACGGCTCCACAGACCAAAGCCTTACGGATGCACGCAGCTATTGCGGGCGGGAAAACTATACTTTGATCGAAAACGGAACTAACACCGGCTTCAGCCACGCGGTAAATCAGGGTATTGCTGCGGCCAAGGCCCCTTATGTGGTACTGTTCAATAACGATGCCTTTGCCGAGCCGGAATGGTTGAGGGAGCTGCTGCGCACGGCAGATGCAGATTCCCGTATTTTTGCGGTGCAAAGCTTGATGATCCGCCATTGGGAACGGCATCTGGCAGATGATGCCGGAGATTATGTTGCTGCTTTGGGTTGGCCGTGTAAGCGGGGCGACGGAATGCGGGTGGAAAGATACACCAAGCCCTGCCGTATTTTCAGTGCTTGCGGGGGGGCTGCACTGTACCGCAAATCGCTTATTGAGGAATTCGGCAGCTTTGAAGAGGCGTTTTTTGCCTACTACGAGGATGTAGATATCAGCTGGAGGGCAAACAGTCTGGGCTATAAAAATGTGTTCTGTCCTACCAGCCGATGTTATCATATCTGCGGGGCAACCACCGGCGGAGAAAAGGGCGCCAAATACAATGATTTCAAGGCGATACAAAGCGGGCGCAACACCTTGTTGCTGGTCTACAAAAATATGCCATTGGTTATGTGGCTGTTGAATATGGTCTTTTTAGTTCCCGGGTATCTGATCAAATGTCTGTTTTTTACCCTGCGCGGTTACGGTAAACCCTGGTTTCAGGGCATGAGAGAAGCCTTCGGCAGCTTTTCAAAAATGAAAAAAATCCCTTTCCGCTGGAAAAACTTACCTAATTATCTGCTGATAGAGGTTTGGATGATAGCGGATTGTTTCCGGTACGCGGCTTACCGTATCGGTCGGGCACTGAAGATAACCTGATATCCGCCGGTGCAGGCAGTTGCGTTAACCGGTCAAAAGCACACTGACGGAAAGACACCCCATTTGCAAACGCAGTAAAGCTGATGCAAGTGGGGTGCTTTTTTGCTGTTATTTCATTGAAAAGAGGTCAGTTAGCCGGCGCTATTGTAAATGGCATCCAGTGCCTGATCTACATTCACGACCGTGCAGTTTCGGATTCGTTTGATATCTGCTCTTTGATACTCTCCGTGTAATACACCGTTATAGATTAGTACAAGGCTGTCAGCCTCCTCATTGGGGACGACCCAGGTCCCGTCGGGAAATACACCGGCAAAGGAGCCGGGACAGTCATCCGTCAAAAGAGCGACCCATCCGTCAGCCTGCTCGCTTTTCTTCAATGTGGCGTCCCAAATCAAAATCAGCCGGTCAGGGTTATCATCCGAAAGCATAAACATCTGCGCAGAGCCGCTATGGATATTCAGACCAAGATCGTAGGAATCCGTCTCCATTATCCAAAAGCCGTCAACAGCCTCTTTGGCGCAGCCGGTCAACAGACAGGCGCACAAAACCACGCAAAGGATTACAGAAATCAGCTTTTTCATCCCCAAAAACTCCTTTTTTACCACATAGCAAACTGTGTTTAAACTTAGTATAGCACAATCAAGGAGACTGTGCAATCTCTGTTTTGGCAATATAGCTTGGATAAGAAGGGGGTTACATAGTGGAAAATCCTATCCCGAGGTTTGCAAATGTAAAAAATTTGTCTTTGTTTTTATTCAGTTTGCTGAAAATTACCATGTAGGCCGAAAAAAGAAAAGCCGCCCTTGTAAACGGAACAAAATTTTGGTATGGTATGGAAGAAGACTGCAATAGCAGAAACTGCTGTGACAGGAACTGCAAAAGCAGTGAGCATTTTATCATGAGAGAGGAAAGGATCAATTTCATGAGCAAGAAACTGTTTTTAACGGATAGCTGCGCAGATTTTGCGCAGGGCGTAGCAGAACTGACAAAAGAGCTGGCGTTTACCCTTTGTGAGGGGGGTGTGCCGGTAGAATACCATCAGGGCGAGGGCTTGAAGCTGGAATACGACGGCAGCAAGGCTGTGATTACCTGTAAAGAGAAAATTCACTTTTTCCGGATGTTTACCTATCTGGTGGACGGTATGGACAAGGGTGCTTTCACAAAAGAGGAAACCGCGAACTTTGACAAGGCAGGCGGAATGTTCGATTGCTCCCGTAATGCGGTTCTGACTGTGGAAGGCTTTGAGGGATTTTTGCGAAAAATGGGCATGATGGGCTTGAATCTGGCCATGCTTTACACCGAGGATACCTACGAGGTACCCGGCAAGCCCTACTTCGGTTACCTGCGGGGCAGATATACCCAGGACGAACTGAAAAAATTGGATGACTACGCCGACCTGTTCGGTATTGAAATGATCCCCTGCATTCAGACCCTGGCACATATGGAAAAATATCTGCGTTGGGCAGCGGCTTCAGATATCGCGGATACTGACAATGTCATGATGTGCGGTGACCAAAAGGTTCTGGATTTTATTGAGGAATGCATTGTCGCAGCCAGCAGTTCCTTCCGCTCCAAGCGGATCCATTTGGGCATGGATGAAGCACAGGGCATCGGCTGCGGAAAATATATGCTGAAAAACGGCTATCGTCCCATGGTGGATATCTTAAAGGATCATATGGCTGCCGTGCAGGACATCTGCGACAGGCACGGATTGGAGCCGATGATCTGGAGTGATATGTGGATGCGCCCGCTTTCCCCCACCCATGAGTATTACGATTTTACCGGTGAAGCAAAGCCTGTCACACCGGAGTTCGCGGCCAAGGTGCCGGAGAAGTTGAATCTGGTTTACTGGGATTACTATCACCATACCAAAGAGGAATATCTTGAGATGATCGAGCGGCACCAGCAGTTCCATAACCGTTTGGTCTTTGCCGGCGGAAGCTGGAACTGGAGTGGCCCTGTGCCCAACTACGGCAAGACCTTCGATACCAGCCGTTTGGCACTGAGTGCCTGCCGGGAGAAAAACCTGCGGGAGGTCTTCTGCACAATCTGGGGAGATGACGGTGCAGAGAGCAGCTTGATCAACTGTCTGTTGGGTTTGCAGCTGTATGCCGAGTACACCTACAATAACGATCCCGAGGATCAGGTCGTTTTCGAGGGCTTCCGTCGCTGCTGCAACGGTTGCGGTGAGGACATGTATAATCTTCGGTTGTTGGAAGAGCTGCCCGGTGTACCCGCCGGTAACCCCATTGTGGCAACGCCGACCAAGTTTATTTTGTACCAGGATGTTTTGTACGGCCTGTTTGACAAGCACCTTGCAAAGCAGCGGGAGCTGTACGGCAGCCTGCGGGAGTGGTATCTTGCCCGCCGGGATGATTTAAACGGGGCGGTAAAACGCAGCCCCAAATATGCTGATACTTATAAGCTGTATGCCGCTATAGCAGATCTGCTGGCCGATAAGGCGGAGGTTGGCTTGGATATCCGCGCTGCTTACGATGCCGGCGACAAAAAGGCTATGAAAAAGCAGGTTGCCGTTTTGAAAAAGCTGCTCACCAAGTATGATGAGCTGGCATTCCTGTGGGAAAAAGTATGGCTGTCGGTCAATAAGCCCTTTGGCTTTGACGTGATCACCGTCCGCTTAGGTGGTACCCGCGGTCGTATCGCCTATGCCGTTAAGCGGCTGACGGATTATATTGACGGTAAGGTAGAGGTACTTCCTGAGCTGGAAGAGGAGCTGCTGTACTTCGACGGCCGTAAGGAAGACCTGATTGACGGCAGTCCGCTGCTGTGCTGCAACAACTGGCAGCGCGTGACGGTTTCCTGCCCGATCTGATTACCAGTATTGAAAAAAACGGGAGCCTATCCGGTTTGGATCCGGAAGACTCCCGTTTTTTGGTAGACGGTTATTCCAAAGAGTAGCTTGTGAATAATAAAATAGCCCAAAAACGATAGGGTGAGATATGAATATGATCAATAGTGGAATAGTTTTTTGCTTTGGTAACGGGGTTCACAGGTCAGGTGAATGCCCAGCTTGCGGAAGATACTGTTATCCACCGGGGCAAGCAGTACCGTAGAGTGTGCCTCGCAGTTTTTCAGCCGGGGCAAGCATTCCAAAGCGCGACGGGCATTACCGTCAGTTGCGGCACAGATAGACAGAGCCACCAGGATTTCATCGGTGTGCAACCGTGGATTGTGGTTGCCCAGATATTCGGTTTTCAGGGTTTGGATTGGCTCAATGACTGCGGGAGAGATCAAAAGAACATTGTCGTCGATGCCTGCCTCTGCTTTCAGCGCATTTAACAGGCAGGCGGCACTTGCACCCAACAGACTGCTGGTCTTTCCGGTAACGATACGGCCATCCTCCAGTTCAATGGCGGCGCAGGGGCTTTGGGTCAGCTCCGCCTTATCCAGAGCTGCCTGTACGCACGGGCGGTCAGCAACCGTCAGTTTGGACTGCTTCATCAGCAGTTCGCACTTTTCCAAAGCGGCGTCGGTGCCGGTACCCTTACGCTTTTCACACCGCGCAGTGTACCAGCGGCGAATCATTTCCTGGTTGGCAGCGGCGCGGACGGCTTCGTCATCATAGATGCAGTAGCCGGCCATATTGACGCCCATGTCAGTAGGAGATTTGTAAGGCGAGGTCCCCAGAATTCTTTCCAACATGGCATTCAGCACCGGAAAGATTTCTACGTCACGATTATAGTTGACAGTAGTCTGACTGTAGGCCTCCAGATGGTAAGGGTCAATCATATTCACATCGGCCAGGTCGGCAGTGGCTGCCTCATAGGCAAGGTTGACCGGATGCAACAGGGGCAGGTTCCAGATGGGGAAGGTTTCAAATTTGGCATAGCCGGATTTAATGCCGTTCTTTTCGTCATGGTACAGCTGAGACAGGCAGGTTGCCATTTTTCCGCTGCCGGGGCCGGGTGCGGTCACCACAACCAAGCTGCGGGTGGTTTCGATATAGTCGTTGCGACCAAAGCCTTCTTCACAGACTATTTTTTCCAGATCAGAGGGGTAGCCCTCGATAGAATAATGGCGGTAGGTGCGGATATCCAAGCTTTCCAGCTTTTTTTCAAAGGCAACAGCAGAAGGCTGATCGCCGAAACGGGTCAAAACCACACTGCCGACATACAGTCCCTTGCCGCGGAAGGCATCGATCAACCGCAAGACATCCAGATCATAAGTGATGCCAAGATCCCCGCGAATTTTGTTCTGTTCGATATCGGAAGCATTGATGACAATGACAATTTCTGCCTGGTCCTTCAGCTGCATCAACATATTGATCTTGGAATCCGGGGCAAAGCCCGGCAACACGCGGGAAGCATGAAAATCATCAAACAGCTTGCCGCCAAACTCTAAGTAGAGCTTACCGCCAAACCGGTCAATGCGTTCCCGAATATGCTGAGACTGCATCTGAAGATATTTGTCATTGTCAAAACCCTGTTTCATAACTTTTCCTTTCTCACACATTGCTTTTTCTATCAATAGGGACAGCGCCGCACAGATGTTACGGCGCTGACTGTACATACAAAACCCTGACATTCAATAACGACAAATTATAACACAGTTTTGCTTTGCTATCAAGGGTTTCCGTCAAAAAAAGTAACAGAAAATGTAGCGTTACAATAGATGTG
>DCHC01000056.1:0-50057 GCA_002314755.1 Faecalibacterium sp. UBA1762
TTACACCATTATACGGCCGCGGCCAGATAATTGGGAAATAAGATTGACTTTCCCCGTTATTTGTGTTATAATTTCACTAAAGATAAATTTAGCGAAACTAAGGGAAGAAAAAACGGCCTTTTCTCTTGTAACAAGCTTTTTTTATGATATTCTGATTTGGAATTAATATTTAAGGTGTGTGATTTTATATGAGTACCTATATTAATATGAACGATCCCAACCATAAAAAAAATGATCTGACTGGTTATCCGCAGATCATGAAGGATTATTTGATTTATCTGGAAACCATCCGTGCGCTTTCCACCCGTACAGTCAACGGTTACGCTATTGATCTGCGCACTTTTTTTCGTTTTATTTTAATCAATAATCAATCGGTTTCCTCCGATATCCCTTTTGATCAGATTGATATTTCCGGTATTGATGTAGCCTTTGTCAGAAAAATTACCAAGTCTGATATCTATTCTTTTTTGTATTATGTGACCTCTGACCGAGACAACGCCGCGGCGACCCGTGCCAGAAAGCTTTCCAGCATCAAGGGCTTTTATAAATTCTGCACCAAAAAAGTTAATCTGCTGACAGAGGATCCTTGCAATGATATTGATGTACCTACTCAGAAAAAGCGTCTGCCCAAATATCTTACGCTGCGTGAATCGCAAGAGCTGCTGGAAAATGTACAGTCAGATTTTACCAGCAGAGATTACTGTATGCTGACACTGTTTTTAAATTGCGGTATGCGTTTAAGCGAGCTGGTTGGTCTGAATATGCGAGATTTGGGCGAAGAAACTGTCCGTATTATCGGTAAAGGCAATAAAGAACGGCAGGTTTATCTGAACCAGGCGTGCTTTGACGCGCTGAGAGACTACTGTGCAGAGCGGAACGGTTTAAAGACGATAGTCGATAAAGAAGCGCTTTTTGTCTCAAAAAAAACAGGTAAACGGTTGACGCCGCGCCGTGTACAGCAGATTGTGGAAGCTCGTCTGGCTGCCGCCGGGCTGGGTGGAAAAGGCTTTTCAACCCATAAGCTGCGCCATACCGCGGCGACGTTAATGCACCAGTACGGCAATGTGGATATGCTGACACTGAAAGAAATATTAGGTCATGAACATGTTTCTACCACCGAGATATACACCCATCTGTCGCAAAAAGAACTGCGGGATGCAACCATGGCCAACCCATTGAGTCATCAAAAATCCAATGCGCCCCAAAAAATACGAAAAAAAGACTTTTTGGACCTGGAGGATCCGCCTGAAATGGCCGAGACGGAGGAATAATCTGCTTATCGCCGTATCCAATGCTCTCCCCTGACCTCTGTTTTACCGTTTGATCCGGCGCTGCTTATTTGTTCTTTTCAACTGTGCCAAAATGGTTCCGATGGCGCCGGCCGCTACAAATGCCACCCATTTCAGTACACAGTAAACGGTTAATACCGAACCCTTTGTAAGACCGATCACGCACAGAATCAGCCAGTACAGGCTGCAAATGCCCAAACAAAACAGCATGGTATTTCGGTAAAACAACAGGTTGACGGTAAATAAAGCCAAAGCACCCACTGCGACGGCAAACGGTAGATATGCGGCCTGAGAAATATCTGTAAAGCAGAATACCTTTGCGGATAAATATAGCAGAATCATGGTCAAAACGGCGGCTATGCTAAGCTGCAGCAATAGGGTTGCCGCCAATGACAGCCAGGTTTTGTTTGACAAGCCGTTTTTGGAAACAGTATTACCCATAAAAACACCACCCTCAACCGTATGATATGGTCAAGGGTGGTGTTTTATGCTTAGGAGCAAATTACATTTCCAGTTTTTTTACTTCTTGAATCGCCCAACGCTTGAAGCACATTTTGGTACGCTCACCGGCGGTCTCCAAAATGAACTCGTCCTCATGCAGGTTGGTCACAATGCCGGTAATACCGCCAATAGTCACAACAGTATCGCCTACCTGCAGAGAGTTGCGCATGTTGTTCATTTCTTTTTCTTTTTTGCGCTGGGGGCGGATCATCAAAAGATACATAACCAGCAACACCACCACAAAAGGCAGTACGGTGACCAGCAAAGAACCGGAGCTGGTTGTTTCGGTAGAAGCAGTTGCTGCTTCCATCAGCTTGTTGTAAAACATATTTACTTCCTCCAAAGAATTTGATGGTATTATTATATCGGTTTTTTACCGAATATGCAAGGCTTAAGCTTGGAAAAACGGTTTTTTCATAAAAAATATATCAGATACGTCGGTCCAGCTGAGGAATATACTCCTGATAAAAGGCTTCAAAGCTGCCGTCATCCAGGCGAGAGCGGATATCCTCCATCAGGTGATTGTAGAAATACAGGTTATGCATGACGCACAACCGACCGGAAAGCTGTTCACCGGCCTTAAACAGATGCCGGATGTACGCGCGGGAGAAATTGCGGCAGGTGGGACAGTCACACTCCGGATCCAACGGCTGCAGATCCTTCTCGTACTTCTGGTTCATCATATTGATAATGCCGTGGCGGGTGAATACATGTCCGTGCCGACCGTTTCGGGAGGGCATGACACAGTCAAATAGATCTACGCCCCGGTGTACGGCCTCCAGAATATTGCCTGGCGTACCTACACCCATTAAATACCGTATTTTATTTGCGGGCATATAAGGCTCTACCGCAGTGATAATGCGGTACATTTCCTCGGCAGGTTCCCCAACTGCAAGTCCGCCGATTGCGTAGCCGTCCAGATCCAGTTGGGCGATTTCTTTCATATTTTGAATACGCAGATCCTCGTAGCAGCAGCCTTGGTTGATGCCGAATAGCATCTGATCCGGGTTGACAGCCAGGCCATTTGTCTTTAGCCGTGTCAGCTCTCTTTTGCAGCGCTCCAGCCAGCGGACGGTGCGGTCGGCGCTTTTTCTGGCGTAATCATACTGGGCAGGGTTCTCCACACACTCATCAAACGCCATCGCAATGGTAGAGCCTAAATTGGCCTGAATCTGCATGCTTTCTTCCGGACCCATAAAGATTTTTTTGCCGTCAACATGGGAGGCAAAGGAAACGCCCTCCTCCTTGATTTTACGCAGAGAGGCCAGACTGAACACTTGAAAACCGCCGCTGTCCGTCAAAATCGGTCCGTTCCATTTGGTCATTTTGTGCAGTCCGCCAAGCTCGGCGACCAGCTTATCACCGGGCCGTAGATGCAGATGATAGGTGTTGCATAGCATAACCTGACAGCGCAGCTCCTTCAGATCCAGCGCGGAGACAGCGCCCTTGATGGCACCGGCGGTGGCTACATTCATAAATGCGGGGGTCTGTACGGTGCCGTGCACGGTGATAAATTCGCCCCGTCTGGCAGCGCCATCTTTTTTGATTAATCGGTACATGAAATCTTCTCCTTATTGGAAATTGTGCCGTTCTGTAGGTTAATACAAATCAGATGCCAATTATTTCTGATTAAATAATAAAAATACTATTACTTTCATAGAATCAGCATCGCGTCGCCAAAACTGAAAAAGCGGTATTTCTCTGCAACGGCAGTACGGTAGGCGTTCATGGTGCGGTCATACCCGGCAAAGGCGGATACCAGCATAATCAGGGTACTCTCCGGCAGGTGAAAATTGGTCAGCAGTCCGTCCATAACGCCAAACTGATAACCAGGGTAGATAAAGATATCCGTGTCCCCGCAGCAGGGACAGATTTTGCCGTACTTTTTCCAAACGGATTCCAATGTGCGGCAGCTGGTGGTACCAATACAGATTACCCTGCCGCCCTGTGCCTTTGCACGGTTGATTTTGTCGGCAGCGGTCTGGTCTACGGAATACCATTCGGTGTGCATTTGGTGGTTACGGATGTCATCCTCCTGCACAGGCCGAAAGGTGCCCAGACCGACATGCAGCGTCACCTGGGCGACATCGATTCCCTTTTGCTTCAGGGCTGCAAACACCTCGTCTGTAAAATGAAGACCGGCTGTGGGCGCGGCTGCACTGCCAAGCTGGGCGGCATAGATGGTCTGATACTGCTCGTTATCCTCCAGTTGCTCGGTAATATAAGGGGGCAGCGGCATTTTGCCAACCTGGTCCAGCACGGTAAAGATATTGTTACCCTGATACTGAAAGGATACAAGCTTGTTGCCGTCCGGCAGGGTATCCGTTACCGTAGCAGTCAAAAGCCCTTCGCCGATGCTGACAACCGTACCTGCCTTCATCCGCTTACCGGGCTTTGCCAGACACTCCCAGCTATCATTCCCACGCTGCTTCAGCAGTAAGATCTCGCAGACTGCGCCGGTGGGCTGCTTTACGCCGATCAATCTGGCGGGGATAACCTTGGAGTTATTGACCACCAAAAGGTCTCCCGGACACAATAATTCCGGCAGACGGGAAAAAACAGTATGCTCCAGCTGGCCGGTTTGACGGTTCAGGGTCAATAGGCGGCAGCTGTCCCGTGGCTCAGCCGGATGCTGGGCGATCAGCTCTTTGGGTAGATCGTAATAAAAATCATTGGTTTTCATAAATTGTGTATCCATATCTGCCTCTGTCAGTGAAAAAGGTTGGATCTAAAGCTGGCATTTTACCGGCTTGCTTCATACAATGGGATACCGGGCCTTCTGTTCGGTCTTAGAAAGTGTACTTTATTATTATACCTTATTATGTCCACTTTTACAACCCTGAAACCACCTGATAAGGAGATGCTGAGCCATGAAAAAACCGCTGTTTCGCGGGGTTGGTACTGCACTGGTCACTCCGTTTGACCGAGACGGCAGACTGGATTTGAAAATGCTGGAGTCCATATTGATTTTTCAAATGGAAAATCATGTCGACGCTGTCATCCTTTGCGGAACGACCGGGGAAAGTCCGACCCTTTCTGACCGGGAGAAAACCCGGCTTTTTCGGTCTGCAGTGCAGTTGTGCGGCGGAATAATTCCGGTTATCGCCGGGGTGGGCAGCAATGATACCCTCCACACCCAAAGACTGTGCGAGGCGGCGCAAAGCTGCGGGGTTGATGGGGTACTCTGCGTAACCCCCTACTACAATAAAACCACCCAAACGGGCGCAGTACAGCATTTTCGCGCAGTTGCATCCGCTTGCACCCTGCCGATGATTTTGTACAATGTTCCATCCCGCACCGGCCTGGATCTATCGGTGGAAACCGTGCTGACCCTGGCAGAGGAGCAAAATATCTGCGGTATCAAAGAGGCTTGCGGCAACATGGAGAAGATTGCGCAGATATTGGCAGCTTGTCCCAAAGGGTTTAGTGTTTGGTCGGGCAACGACCAGGAGACACTGCCGGTGCTTTCCCTGGGCGGAGATGGCGTGATATCTGTCTCTTCCAATCTACTGCCAAATATGGTACACTATACCTGTGAGAATTTTTGGAAAGGTAATATTGCCTTGGCGGCAAAGCTGCAGCAGCAGCTGGTACCGCTGAATCGGTTGCTATTTCAAAAGACCAACCCGATACCCGTCAAGGCGCTGATGCCCGAGGTGGGGTTCGACTGCGGCCCCTGCAGGTTGCCCTTGGAGCAGCTGTCCGCTGCGGATAAGGCTATGTATGCAAAAGCAGCGGAAGCCGTATTAAAACCGCTGCTGAAAAGTACTGTACAGGAATCTGATCCTGATAAGGTTAACTATTCGGATTAAAGCTGATAAAGAAGGTAAAGAATTTATGAGAAGTACAAGGAATACCGCAGCAAAAAATAAAAAACTGATTTTGATTCCGCTGTTTGTTCTGCTACTGGTTGCAGCGATCGGTTTGTGCCTTAGCTTTATGACAGACAGGGCACAAACCGTTTTGCAGTCGGTTACCGAACCGGAACCGCTGCAGCTTACGGAGCAGCAACCGGTGCGAAACGAATCGGAGCAGGAGCAGCAACCGGAGTCCGAGCCGGAGCCGGTCGTCCGTACCGTCAAATACTCTGCCGCGGGGGACAATTTGATACATGGCATGCTATATATGCAGGCACAATCCCGCGCCTCCGGTACTGACAAGGAATACGACTTTACATCACTCTACGAAAAATTCGCCCCGTTTTTAGCGGATTACGATGTCAATTTTATCAACCAGGAGACCCTGGTTACCGATGAGATTGCTCCGGCGACCTACCCATGCTTTGCCACCCCCGGCGAGGTTGGCAGAGAGATCTACCGTTTGGGTTGGCGGGTTTTCGGCACAAGCAACAACCATATTTATGACCAGGGTGCATTGGGAATCACCTCTACCCTGCGCTTTTGGGACGGGATGCCGGACGATCTGGTCACGGTAGGACTGTATCGGGACGAGACGGATGAAATGACCCTGCGTATCGGGCAGGCCAACGGGATCACCTTTGCCTACCTTGCCTATACCCAGTACACCAACGGTATACCCACCCCGACAGATGCCGAAGCGCATATTATCTATACCTCCCAGACCGAGCTGATTGAGCAGCAGATCACTGCGGCAAAGCAGCAGGCGGATGTGGTGGTGGTATCGGTTCATTGGGGCGTGGAGGACAGCCACGAGGTCACCGAAGAACAGCGGCAGCTTGCCGCATCCATGGCGGGCTGGGGCGCTGATATCATTATCGGTACGCATCCTCATGTCATTCAAACGATTGAGATGCTGGAAAATGAGGACGGTCGCAAGACCCTTTGCGCTTACTCTCTTGGAAACTTTGTCTCTGCCCAAAGCCGACCGGATGAACTGATCGGGATTGTGCTTAGCTTTGATGTTCAGATGGATGAGGCTGATCAGTTGGAGATCAGCCATGTGCAGGCACACCCTACCGTAACCCATTACGGCAGCGGCTATAGCAATGTGCAGGTCCTGTGTTACAAGGACTACACCGCGGAGCTGGCCCAAACACACGGCGTGCGCAACGAATACCCTGTTTTCAGCTACGACTATGTTCGTTCCGTCATTGAAAAATATATCCCTGCAGAGTATATTTCCTGGGAAAACTAAGGCTTTTTGAACGATGAAACCGCTTTGCTTTTTGGGGCAGGGTGGTTTTTCTCTGTCACGGTTTCGCAGTATTACAAATCACTACCGGTACGCAGTGCTGCATTGCAGCACTGCATAGCAGAGAAAAACCAGCAGGGTGACCGAAGCCCGCGAGCGCAAAACCCAGATGAGCCAAACCAGAAAAAGAACCGAAACAACCTCTGCTACTGTCAGTACCCTTCCTGTCGCAGCCTGGGGAAGGTACCGCTCGACCGGTATAGCCAAAAGCTGACCGCCATCTAAAAAACGCAGCGGCAGCAGATTAAAGGCGGCAAGAAAGCCGTTACAAGAGAGCATGTTCAACCGAAAAAAGGTTGCCCGATGCTGAAAAAGGATGCTGACAAGTACAAATAAACCCAGATTTACGGCAGGACCGGCGGCTAAAACCGCAAGCTCCTGCCGGGAGGATAAAAACGTCCGCTCCCGATGCAGCATGATTCCGCCGACGGACACCGTAAAATGGGGCTTTTGTCCGGTGCAAGCCGAGAAGACCAGTCCGTGAGCGACCTCGTGAACAGTCAAGGCAATCAGGCAGCTTATAGCGGTACCGCCATAATCAAAAAAACAGAGCAGCAGTACCGCGGCAGCGGTGAAAAACGGATGAGATACCGTCACTTTCATCTCGTTGGTCCTCTTTAAAACTGTGATCGCGGAAGAAAATTAAACATTATTTCCCCAAAAATCGGTGATTTCATCCGACAGCCGGGTCAGATTCTCCTGCCCGGAAAAATCCAAACCGTTCTGCAGCAGTCCCTGTAGCTTTGCGGAAAGCTCCTTCCACAAAGCTTCCCCCTGCCGATATGCAAAAAACACCACCGCAAAGAGAAAAAGACAGACAAAAAACTGTATCCAGATATAGGCATTGTCCGGATCCTCCGGCTTTGGCTGAAGTTGTTCAGCTTCCTTTTCCGGCTCGTGTTCCGTTAATTCCTGCGTTGCAGGTTCTGTTTGATGATATTCCATATCTTTTTTCCTTTCTTTCCCGGTTTTATTATTCAGACAAACCAGTTTATGCACTGCATGCACAGAATATGGCAAACAAAAAACGCCCGAAGAGCGTTCGGGCGTCTAAACGAATGTTATTCTTCTGTAAGTTGCCTCGCGTCAGCTAAGGTGATCAGCAACAGATCCTCTTTTCGTATCTGCTGCAGGGCGGTCAGCCGCTCTGCCTGATAAACCAGCAGTTTTTCAAAGGTATTGCGCACCCCCCGGGCATTGCCAAAACCTAAAGGGTCCAGTGCAGACCGCTGGGCAAGATACTGTCGCAAAAACTCTTTGGCCTCCTGTTCCAACTGATAACAGTTTTTATCACAGTGCATCTGCAAAATATCCACCATTTGGTCGGCGGAATAATCCTCAAAGAAAAGATACCGGTTAAAACGGGATTCCAAACCCGGATTTGAGTTGATGAAGGCTTGCATCTCCTCCACATAACCGGCCACAATGACGATCAGATCGTCCCGATGGTCCTCCATCGCTTTCAGCAGGGTATCGATAGCCTCCTGTCCAAAATCGTTTTCGCCACCGCCCAGCAGCGCATACGCTTCGTCAATAAACAGTACGCCGCCCAGGGCTTTTTGTACTGCCTCACCGGTTTTGATGGCGGTCTGCCCTACATAACCGGCTACCAAACCGCTGCGATCCACCTCTACCAGATGTCCCTTGCTCAGAATGCCCAGCGCCTTATAGATTCTTGCCATCAGCCGCGCCATCATGGTTTTGCCTGTTCCGGGGTTGCCGGTAAAGACCAGATGCAGACTGATATCCACACAGGGCAACTGGTTTTGCCTGCGCAGGTTATTGATTGTCACCAGGTTGATCAGATCACAGACCTCTTCCTTTACCTTATCCAGTCCGATATAGCTGTCCAGTTCTTTCTTCAGCTCCTGAATCGTCTGTGTCGGCTGCTCCGGGTTCGCTTCCGGTTCAGACGGAGAGGACCCGGCAGTGACGGCAGTACTTTCCTTATCGTTCTGCTCTTTTTGATCGTCGCACGCCATGGAATGCTCCGCGGGCGCTCCCCACAGGTCGGCTCCGATTCCCTGCAGGCTGCGCTGGGACATGGTGCGGATGATCTCCCACTGTTTTGCAATGATTTCCTCTTTATCCATAACGGTATCCTCATTTCAAGCGACGGTTTAAGCCGGAAAAACCCAATAATACCAAACCGCAAGTACCTCGCGCAAATAGCAGGGTAAAAATGCAGTGGGGCTGATACCGGCGGCCACACAACTGGCCTGTATTCCCTCTCTTCGGGCGATTAGGGCGGCTCGGTAGCAGTGAAAACGGTTGGTGACAACTACCACATGATCTACCTTTTCAAAGCCGTTTTGCTGCAGCATCCGGCGAGAAAATACAAAGTTTTCCAGGGTGGAGGTGGAGGCGGTCTCTGCTAAAATACGTTCCGCCGAAATACCCTTCTGCACCAGATATCTTTTCATGGCGACCGCCTCCGGGATATCCTCTCCACGGCCCTGTCCGCCCGTAACCACCACCTGCACTTCCGGATACTGCAGACAGTACTGATAAGCGGCATCCAGCCGGTATCTCAGAGTGCTGCTGACGGTCTCGCCTTTCAGACCCCCGCCCAGAACGATAAGAACCTGCTCCTTCCCGGTGGGCTTTGTCACACCGGTCAGACTGCCGATGAAAAGCGCAGTACACAGAAAGACAGAGCACCCTGCAAGTAGCAGGATGCCCACGGCCCTGCCCCAGCCTGTATGCAGTACCCGGCATAAAACCGGATAAAAAACAGTGATTCCGAGCAGCACAAGGCTGATCAGATATAGCATAACCAGCCCCACCGTCAGATTGGACTGCAGGGTATAAAATACGGTGTATGCCGTAAATGCAGCCGCGAATATGCCAACAATCCAACGCAACATCATGATATTACGCCCCACATACCGTTTTGGGTAGAATAAAGCGCACGGCCGACGGCAGAATACGAACCAGCAAATCGTGCTCGTGACCGATCTCGCCGTCGACTGTATAGTAAAATTTTCGGTCACAGTGCAGGGTGATCTCACTGGCGGTACAGGCGGTCATAACATTTTGATATTCCGGAACGATGCAGCCGTTCTGATCAAAATGCGTACCCGCCTTATACTTTTTCAGAGCATCCAGCAGCTTATAAAACGGCAGCTTGCGCACCATGACCACGCTCAATAGCCCGTCATCCAGCTGCGCGCCGGGCAGACATTTATATCCGCCGCCGTAAAACCGGCCATTTCCGAAAGCGGTCAGGATAAAATCATCCTCTATCTTTTTGCCGTCAATCGTAATCTTCATACGGTACCACAGTTTGCCGAAAAGACATTTCAGCGCCGCGATATCATAGGCTATGCCGCCGCTGCAAAACGGCAGCTTACGAACCTTTAACGCCTGATAGGCCACCTTACCGTCCAGACCGGCAGCACAGATGCTTGCCACTACCCTGCCGTTCGCCTCGATCAGATCGATGGTTTTGGAATCACCCAGAACCATGGCCTCCAAATTGCGAAACTCTTCTGCGGTGCCGAAATTGCGGATCATATCGTTGCCGCTGCCGCAGGGAATATGACCGACCTCGGCATGGGCACAACCGTAGGCGCCGCTCAAAACCTCATTTAAGGTACCGTCTCCCCCGCAGGCATATAAACGCACCGCCTCGCCGGTTTTGACAATCTCTTTTACCAGCTGCTCCGCGTGCCGCGGAAAACGAGTCAGATATACCTCGATATCCAGTTTCAGCCTGTCCTTCAGCTTTGCAAGCTCGGCCTTTAATTCCTCCGATGCATTTTTTTTACCGGCAATGGGATTTATGATAAAAACATGTTTCACTGTTTCGCTCCCCGACTGTAATTGGCAGTCTTTTAAGTACTGTTAATTAATTTAGTTTATCGGATTTTCGCAAAAATGGCAAGTGTTTTTTGCAACTAATCGGTAAAACATTTTGCCTTTTTGCATAATAAAGGAAATTAACATTCCGTTCATAAATTTTCTTTGCTTCATACAAACAAAAGCAGTATAATAAAAATAAAATAAAAGATTTCGCAGAAGAAGGAATGGTCATGAGTATGAAAAAAAGAATGCTGTTTGCCTTTAACCCTAAAGCCGGACGGTCAGTGATCAAAGAGTACTTACTGGAAATTGTGGAGACCTTTGTGGCCGCGGATTATGATGTGACCATCCGCACCACCCAGTATGCAGGTGAACTGCCCAATATTATCAAGGAACAGGCCCCCGGGTTTGATTTGCTGGTCACCAGCGGCGGCGATGGCACCCTGAACGAAACGGTAAACGGACTGATGGAAAACAACCTTTCCATCCCCTTTGGCTTTATTCCTGCCGGTACGGTGAATGATTTTGCCACCACCCTGCGTCTGTCTAAAAATATGCCCCAGGCGGCCAGAGATATTGTAAACGGCGTGGTTTTTCCCTGTGATGCTTGTGTTTTTCAAGATCGTTATTTTTCCTATGTGGCGGCGTTTGGCTCCTTTACCGAGGTTTCTTACGAGACCCCGCAGGCCTACAAAAATCTGTTGGGTAAGGTTGCCTATGCCTTGGATGCCATCGGTCGGGTACCCAGCATTCGTTCTCACCGGATGCGGCTGGAGTTTGACGGCCAGGTCATCGAGGACGATTATCTGTTCGGTATGGTGTCCAACTCCATCTCGGTAGGCGGTATGCCGCTGAACTCTAACCGGGAGGTTTGGATGAACGATGGCATATTAGAGGTGATGCTGATTAAAAAGCCCACCCTGCCGTTTAATATCAGGGACGCTGCCGACAGCATTCGTACGTTGGAGATCAACTCCCCCTTTCTCACTACCTTTAAGGTGAAAGAGGTTACCGTCACCAATCTGGACGAAGAGGATGTACCGTGGGCACTGGACGGCGAATACGGCGGTTGTGACCGGGTTGTAAAGGTGGGGGTTCGTAAGCAGGCGTTGAATATCATGGTTTCCAGACAGCCGGATGTGGCTGTGCCCCAGCAGTGGTTGGATATCACTACTGACGCGGATGACACGGAAAAAGGTGTTCAGGAATGAATTACATTCAGGATGTGAAAGCTTTTGTCCCCAGCAATGAGCGGCAGCAGATTGAAAAACAAACCGTTTTAAAATGGATCGCCACCTTTCCGGATAATATTCTGACCCGGGACAATGCTTTTGCCCATATGACCGCCTCCGCCATGATCTTTGACCAAAGCCGCCGGAACCTGTTGATGGTATACCACAAAATTTTTGACTCATGGGCGTGGTGTGGCGGTCATGCAGACGGAGAACAGGATCTGATTGCTACGGCCATGCGGGAGGCAGAGGAAGAGACCGGTATTACCGGACTTATGCCGCTTTGCGGCATTCCGACAGGATTGGATATTCTGCCGGTCAAGGGTCATACAAAACGGGGGCAGTGGGTCGCACCTCATCTGCACCTGTCGCTCTGCTACTCTTTTATCGGGGATATGTCCGCACCGCTGCGGATCAAAGAGGATGAAAACACCGGTGTACGATGGATTCCTATCGATCGCTTAGAGCAATATGTTACCGAACCGTATATGTTGCCTGTCTATCGGCAGATTGTTCAAACCAGTTTGACAATCAAACTGGAATAGCGGTAATTTTCCGGAATAAAAAAACGTCGCAAGGAAAGACAACCCTTTCCTCGCGACGGTTTTTTATTCGTTCATTTTATCTACAAAGGACTGGGGTTTGACGGTCAGCTCCACCCAGGCGGGCATAAAGCCGCTTTTCAAGGCGTTTTTTGCCGAGGGTATGTTGGACCACGCACAACAGTAAAAGGGCAGCTTGCCCCTGCGGAGAATCTCCAGCGCCAGCCGGGAGGTCAGTGCCGAGGCGATACCCTGTCGGCGATAGGCAGGCAGAACATCCACTCCGATCTGCCACATGGTATCACAGTCCGCGGAACAAGCGGCAAGTGCAATAAGCTTTTGCCCGTCATACGCGCCGATGCCCAGAATATCCAGCTCTTTTCTGCTCTTGCACAGGGCGTTGGACCATTCCGGCAGATATAGCCCGGCAAAATCCTCTTTTGTGAGTATTTTGGTGCGATACCTGCAGGGCAGCCGTCTCAGCTTAGTTGCATCCGGCAGCCAGTATTCCGCCATAAAACAGCTGCGCAGATCGTAAACCCGCAGCATGGCGTCCAAATGATGGATGCCGGGCGCTTCAAAGCAATGATAAAATTCGAATTTTTCCAGAAAACTGTGCACCCGTTCCCGGTAGGTTGGCTGCACGCTTGCCACAACGTTGTTGCCGTATGAGACCAAATTGCAGGGCATGGGCTGGGTATAGTATTTTCTGGCGCTCTCTGACTGCAGGGCGTCCGTGATTATCCCGTATTCCTTGTCAAAATCCTCCGGTCTGCAGTTCATCTCCCTGGCGGATTGCTGCCGGGCGATCTGCGTAAAACGGGCGTTCATCTCCCTTGCTTTCCTTTTGCTGACATACCGTTTCAAATGCGTTTCCTCATTTCAGTTTATTCAAAATTGAATTCTTTTTCCCAGTCAAAGGCTTCACTTTTTTCGTAGCTGTCCGGCCAGTGGCTGCACCAAGCCGGGGTGGCAGCGGTTTCTATTCTGTCCAGACTGGGGGTGTAGGGCTTGATATCCAGTATGGGGGTTCCGGTCAGGGCGTCCAAATAGGCCAGACGGATGACACCTGCCTCGTAATCTATCCCGAGCACCTGCGCCGGGGTAATGGCAATGGGATTGGGGCGCTGGGGCGAACGGGTGGCAAAGCTGCCCATTTTTTCCGGGCCGTGGGTATAGGGCTTATCGCTGCACAGCACACTGCGGTCATGAGTGTTATCACATCCGTCAAACCACCAGATGACCTGTAGATGGGTAAAGCCTTGCAGCCCCTGCAGGCCGGAAAGATATTGCTTATCCAAAACGATGCGATATTCTCCCTGCTCGCATTCCGCTCTGCCGATGGGGTTTAGCCGGTAACCGGACATATCCTGCTCCTTTTCCGCGGTCGGCAGGCTGACCAGCTGCCGGATTTCCTCCGGGGTCAGCATTTGACCGCTTTCCGATATCCGCAGGCACCGTGCGGTGACCGTATCCGCTTCCAGCATCTGCCGGGGGGTACCCTCAAAGACGATCTCGCCGCCGTTTTTACCGCCGTCCGGGCCTACATCAATAATATAGTCGCACTGTTTGATCATTTCCAAGCTATGTTCAATCACGATTACACTGTTGCCCTTTTGCACCAGCTTACGGAATAAGGCGACCAGCTTATCCATATCAGAAGGGTGCAAACCGGTGGTGGGCTCATCCAATAAATAGATGCTGCCCTTTTTGGAAAGACTTTCTGCCAGCTTGATGCGCTGCCTTTCACCGCCGGAAAGGGTGGAAAGCGGCTGCCCAAGGGTGAGATAACCCAGCCCCACCTCAATCATCGCCTGCAGCTTTTTGCGTATTTTGGTGTTGTTAAAAAAGGCAATAGCCTCCTTTGCCGTCAGGGAAAGCAGCTGGGTGATATCCTTTTGTCGGTACAGATAGGAAAGCGCTTTTGCGGAATACCGTCTGCCGCAGCACCCCTCGCAGGTGGTGACAATGGGATCCATAAAGGCAAGCTCGGTGACAATCTCCCCTTTTCCTTTACAGATCGGACAGGCCCCCAGAGAGTTAAAGCTGAAATACCCCTCATCCACCCCGTTTGCTTTGGCAAATTCTTTACGGATCTCATCCATGAAGCCCAAAAAAGATGCCGGGGTGGAGCGGTTGGTGGCCGTGATGGGCTTTTGATCTACCGGAATGACTCTATCCGGATAAAGGGAGGCAAATACCTGCATCAAAGAGCTTTTTCCGCTGCCTGCCACACCGGTTACGGCGCAGATGCAGCCCAGCGGAATACGGGCGCTGCAGCCCTTCAGGTTGTGCAGGGTGGCTTGATGTATGGGCAAAAAAAGGGTTGGCTGCGGTTGCACGGCGGGGATACGCTTTTTGCCGGAAAGGGCTTTTCCGGTTTTGGTACCGGAAATAAGCAGCTGGGCATAGCTGCCTTGAAAAACAATCTCGCCCCCCTCGGCGCCCGCCAGTGGGCCCACATCAATCACCTCATCGGCAATGGCAATGACATCCTCGTCATGCTCCACCACCAGCACGGTATTGCCCCGGTCACGCAGTTGTTGCAGCAGGGCGTTCATCCGGTAGACATCCCGCGGGTGCATACCGGTGGAGGGTTCGTCAAAGATGTACAGCATATCCGACAAACTGGAGCCTAAATACCGCACCAGCTTGACCCGTTGGGCTTCGCCGCCGGATAGGGTCTGGGTCGGCCGGGCAAGGTTCAAGTAGCCCAGCCCGATATCAATCATCCGTTGCACCGCTTTTTGCAGGGAATCCACCAGGAGCTGCACGCTTGGCTGGCGCAGCTGATCTAAAAAGAAAGCAAGATCGGTCATCTCCAGCTCGCACAGGTCTGCTATGGAGCAGCCGTTGATCCAGCAGGACAGCGCTATGCGGTTCAGCCGCTTGCCGCCGCAAAGGGGGCAGATTTTTTGGGTGATGATTTTCTCGCCCTGATCGCCGTGGATACGGCTTTCCTCCCGGTTAAGATACCGTTTGCGGTACAGGTTATACAGGCCGATGATTTTGGGGTTTGTGGGTGCAGCGCCGGGTTTGGCGGCACCGTAATACAAAAGATTACGCTCCGTCTCGGAATAATCCGCCAGCCTTTTATCCGGATCAAAATATCCGCAGCCGGTGTACTGTTTCCAGTACCAAGAGCCTACCCGCAGCATGGAATCCTGTATCGCCCCCTGATTCAGCGATTTTTCCGGGTCGATGATCCCGCTTAGATCCAGATCTGTCACAAGGCCCAGCCCCGCACACTGCTGGCACATACCTGCCGGATCATTAAAGGAAAAGAAAGATGCCGTACCCGCGTAGGGCTGGCCGATACGGGAAAAGAGCAGACGCAGGCCGGAATAGATCTCTGAGGAGGTACCCACCGTGGAGCGGGCGTTTGCTCCAAGCGGGGTTTGATCCACTACTACAGCGGGGGAAAGATTTTCCATCAAATCGCAGGCAGGCTTTGTATATTTGGGCAGTCTTGAACGTACAAACGCCGGGTAGGTGTCATTCATCTGTCGGGCGGCCTCCGCAGCCACCGTATCAAACACGATGCTGGATTTTCCCGAACCGGAAACCCCGGTAAATACCACGATCTTATGTTTGGGAATATGTAATGTTATGTTATTTAGGTTGTTTTGCCGTAGACCGGATAACAGAATATAGTCATTCATATCTTAGCCCCCTTAAAACTGCCTTTTGTTCCGAGGTTAACCGATGTCTTTCGCAGGCTTTTTGCAGGGTTTTGCAGTGTACCCAACGGGGCAGCCTTCGGTCTTGCAGATAGGACAGCGTATCCTGCCAGTGAAAAGCCAGCGCGGTGGCGTAAAACCAGGCGATCATCATCTGCAGATAGTAATCTACTGTTTTCAGGGCAGCCCGGGTATCCCGAATATTCCGGAATAAAATTGCCATCCAGGAAATGTACCATCAGCATCTCCAGCCCAAACCGGCGGTAAAGGGCCGGTCAGAAGTAATCCGGCTTTTCACTTTGGGAAAAAGCTGCCAGGGAACGGTATGTACGCTGCGAAACTGAAAATCCGCATAGTTGGGATCGGAAAGCGCAAAAACCGTCTGGTAATATCGGTCAATATGTCTCCTTTGCTGAATGTCAAATAGGTTTCCTATTCCAGCTGATCTGCCAGCTGCAGGGCCAGCTGGACGGTTAAATCGGAATTATAGTGTCGATGCTCGCCCCAGCGGCCTAAGCCGATTACATGGCAATCTCTTGCCCAACTGAGTAGGCGCTGCATCGTTTGGGGTTTGCCAACCGTGTTTAAGGGGTACGCGTACTGATTGAGATACTGAAAATACGCTTCGGGCATGTGGGCCTGGATTCTCTCGCTGTTGGTTTCGGTCCAGTAGCCTTTACTGTCGGGGCAAAAGTTATGGCGTACCAGAATTCTGTGATAGGAAAGCTTTGGGTCGGGGTAGTAGATCCAATGGCAGCCTGTATTCAGATTTTCCGGGATATACGCTATCTGTACAGAGCTATATTTTAGGGTGGAGATGCTTTTTGAAAGCTCCTCCGGCATACCGGCATGCTGTTCAAATTCCATCCATGGAACGGTTGTGATTACCGTATCTGCCCGATAGGTTTCCCCGTCTGACACGGTGACCGTGCGGGTGGAAAAATCAATGCCTTTTACGGATTTGGTGTAAAGAATATGTCCACTGACTGCATCTGCCATTCTCTGCCAGAGCTCTCCATACCCGAAATGCTTCGGATAGTAAAACTGTGCGTGCCCGGGCTGCGTGCCGTAGGCTTTTTTTTCCAAACAGGAAAGCAGGGTTTCTTCAAAGCTGACATTGGGTAATTTATCAAGCCAGTAAGTACCCAGCTGATTCAGCTCGCTACCGAACATCTTTTGGTTATAGGGTATCATATAATCCTCGGCGATTTTTGACCCCAGTTTCCAATAGATCCAATCAACAAAAGCCTCCGGCATGGGGTTGCCCAGATTACACCCGGCAGCAGCGATCGATTTGAGATACGCAACCTGATCGGATAGCTTCATTTGCCAGATATTCGCTTCGATGGGATGATTCAAGGTACAGCCGTTTACCGCAATCCGACTGTCCCGCTCAAAACAATTCCATTCCTTTTCCGGCAAAAAGCGAAACAAAAACGCATTGACGGCGGGACGACGGACATCCAAAAAATGACCGCCGCCGATATCCAATGGTGCGCCATCCACCTGTACCGAACGGCAAAGTCCGCCTGCGTTTTTTTCTTTTTCTAAAACGAGGAAATCGGTGATTCCTTTTTGCAGCAATCTGTTTGCTACAGTCAAACCGGCAGGCCCGGCGCCCAATATCAAATACTTCAACTCTTCCGTCCTCTTTCGCAGTTAGAAGATTCTGTTTTTAACCGTTCAGCTCTTTCAGAAAATCACGGTACCAGCTTGTGGTCAGGTGGCGGGTAAGATAAACTTTGTATTCATCACTGAAAGATCGTTTTCCGCTTAGTATCTCATCCAGCTCCGCCTCAAATTCCGAATAGTTTTGTACATTTTTACATACAGAGGTAATACCCTGACGGGTAAACTCCTCATTGGGGGTGTATCTTCCTACCAAGAAACATTTGCAGGCGGCTGCTTCATAGAATCTCGGGGTGGGAAAATCGATACCCTGCGCCCGTATTTTGGAACGGTCGACGCCCGGGGAGGAAAGCATGAATATCTTTGCGCTTCTCAGCAATTTCATATATTTTTCTCTGGTTTCCGCCGTCCCTAATATTCCTCTTACTGTAGAATAATACACCATACCGCCAAGTGTTTTACTGATTCCGGAGTATACATAATCTACATCTGGATGGCTTTGACAGTATCTTAACGCAAAATCGTGAAGGACGTCATTTCTTCTGCCGATTTGAAGAATGTCGACTTTCTTTTCTGTCAATGGCACCTCCATATCCCATATCTCGGAGATGGATAAAGGCAGATAGTGAACCTGATACCGCGGATTTTTATTTTTTATCATCTGATAAATATCTAATGAGGTGACGAAAAACAGCGTATCCTCTGTAATGACTTTGTATAAAAACTTTATCTCATCCGGCCAAACATCAATAAAAACAGGAATACAATTGGTGTTTTTCACATATTCAACTTCAAAGAAAAGGGTGACAAATGTCAGGGATATTTCTTTATTTAGGTTGAGTTTTTTTATTTTTTTGGTTCGGCCCAAAAATCTGTGTGCTCGAAAAAAAAGATTCTTTTCGCTCAACCGATCCCAAATCGGTCTGGGCTTGATATTCTTGACGGGATAGCCGAAATTTGCGCTGATGCTGTCCTCCCACTCGTAGACAATGTCACGGAACAGATCTGTTTTTATATCCCGCATGCTTAGTATTTGTGCTATTTTGATTTCCTGATTCACTGGATAAAACTCCTTTAGCTATATCATAATAACCTAACGGGGGAAAACGGTTGGGATGCTTTCGCCTAATCATTATAGGTTTTGTTTCAGGCTCTGTCAAGCCTGTTTACCTAAATATTAAAATAAAAAATTAAAAGAGAGTACACGATATATCAAAAGAGGACATGTAACAAGGAATAGAAAAAGCACGGCAGAGAATGCTCTGCCGTGCCTGAAACCCTTATTGAACAGTTTTAAAACCAAACCCTACGGGGAAATCACAGCTTTTCCAGGGCGGCGACCACCATATCCCGCAGGATACCGGGATTGCCCTTACCCTTACTGGCACGCATACACTGACCGACCAAAAAGCCGACCGCGTTAGTCTTGCCTTTCTTAAAATCCTCCACCGCTTTGGCGTTGGCAGCGATCATTTCATCCACAATATTCTGCAGCACGCTGTCATCACTGATCTGCCCCAAGCCCTGCTGGACTACAATATCCCCGGGCTTGCGATCTTCTTTCAGAATGATCTCCAGCACCGTCTTACCGGCGGTATTGGAGATGGTTCCTTTTTCAATCAGCGCAATCATATCCGTAAGGTTTTCTACAGTCAGGGCGGTATCGTTAATTTCGATACGGTTTTCGTTCAGATACTTGGCGATATCTCCCATGATCCAGTTGGCAACCAGCTTGGGATCGTTTTTGCCAGTGGAAACACAGGAATCATAAAAGGCGGCACGGGCCTTGTTGGAGGCCAGCAGCTCTGCATCGACCCGCACCAGACCGAAGTTTTTGACATACCGCAGTGTCTTGGCAACCGGCAGTTCGGGGACGGAATCCTTTAGCTGCTGCACATGCTGCTCGCTGACCACAAAGGTCAACAGGTCGGGATCGGGGAAATAGCGATAATCCTGCGCGTCCTCCTTGGAGCGCATCAGCACGCTGACCCCGTTGGCGTCATCCCAGCGGCGGGTCTCCTGCTCAATTACGCCGCCCTGCTCCAGCACATCAATCTGACGGGCTGCCTCGTACTGAATAGCGCGAAAAACCGCGCCGAAGCTGTTGACATTTTTCATCTCGGTACGGGTACCGAACTGCTTTTGACCCACCGGACGAACCGAGACATTGACGTCGGCACGGACGCTGCCCTCCTGCATTTTGGCATCGGAGATGCCCAGATACAGCAGGATGGAGGTGATGGCCTCCAGATAGGCCTTGGCGTCCTCCGCGCCACGCAGGTCTGGCTCGGAGACGATCTCGATCAGCGGAACGCCGCAGCGGTTGTAATCTGCCAAAGTGCCCTCAAAGCCATCCGCGTGAATCAGCTTACCGGCATCCTCTTCAATATGGATACGGGTGATGCCGATCCGCTTTTCCTCATCCCCTACCAAAATATCCAGGTAGCCGTGCTCACACAGCGGAATATCAAACTGGGAGATCTGATAGGACTTGGGCAGGTCGGGGTAGAAATAGTTTTTACGGTCCTGCTTGGTGACCCGGTTGATGCTGCAGTTCAAGGCGTGACCCATCAAAATGGCATAATCCACCACCTGCTTATTCAGCACCGGCAGGGTGCCCGGCATACCCATGCACACCGGGCAGCACTGGGTGTTCACCTCTGCGCCAAAGGAGTTTTTGCAGCTGCAAAAGATTTTGGTCTTTGTGCAAAGCTCAGCGTGTACCTCCAGGCCCACAATTACCTCATACTTTTCGTTCATGGCTTACATCTCCTTTACGGCAAAGCCGCCCACAGCGGTTTCGTAGCATTTTGCTGCGCCCAGCAGAACACCCTCGCTCCACTTGGGTCCGATCATCTGCAGACCGATGGGCAGATTGCCCTTGCCCAGCCCGCAGGGAATACTCAAACCGGGCAGACCGGCGATATTGACATTGATAGTGCAGACATCCGCCATGTACATTGCAACGGGATCGTTGACATTTTCGCCCAGCTTGAAGGCAGTGGTGGGGTTGACAGGGGTGATCATAAAATCACACTTGGTAAAGGCTTCTTCAAACTCTTTGGCAATATTCTGCTGCAGCAGCTTTGCCCGTTTGTAGTAGGCATCATAATAACCGCTGCTCAGCACATAAGTACCCAGCATAATACGGCGCTGAACCTCATCGCCGAAGCCTTCGCTGCGGGTGGTTTCGTACATATCGGTCAGTGAGCCACCTCGGTCACCGCAGAAGCCGTATTTTACACCGTCATACCTGCCAAGGTTAGAGGATGCTTCGGCAGAGGCGATGATATAGTAGGCAGACAGGGCATAGGGGGTGGAAGGCAAAGAAACCTCAATAATTTCCGCACCCATAGCGCGGTACTCCTCCACCGCTTTCAGTACGGCGGCACGCACCTCCTCCGAGATGCCCTCGCCGAAATACTCCTTGGGCAGGCCAATCCGAAGACCTTTAACCTCACGGATGCGAGCGGCAAAATTACCCGCCTTGCTGGTGGCGTCATGGGTCTTATCCTCGCCGGAAATGGCGTCAAACAGCAGGCTGACATCATCCACCGTGCGGCCAAAGGGGCCGATCTGATCCAGAGAAGAGGCAAAGGCGACCAGACCGTAACGGGAGACTGCACCGTAAGTGGGCTTCAATCCTACTACACCGCAAAAGCTTGCGGGACAGCGGACAGAGCCGCCGGTATCACTGCCCAGGGAGAGGGGTACTTCACAGGCCGCAACTGCAGCGGCGCTGCCGCCGGAGGAACCGCCCGGCACACGGGTGATATCCCAGGGGTTGCGGGTGGGCTTAAAATAAGAGTTTTCGCAGGAGGAGCCCATGGCAAACTCGTCCATATTGGTTTTGCCGGTCAGAACCGCGCCCTGCGCTTTCAGCTTTTCAATGACGGTGGCGTCGTAGGGCGGGACAAAATTCTCCAGCATACGGGAGGCACAGGTGGTGCGTACACCCTTGGTGCAGATGTTATCCTTGATGCCCACGGGAATACCGGCAAGGGGGGCAAGCTGCTCGCCTGCGGCAATCTGCGCATCCACCTTGGCGGCGGCTGCCAAAGCCTCATCCTCCGTGACAGTCAAAAAGGCATCCACCGTGCCCTCAACTTTTTGAATGCGCTCCAGGCTGGCCTTGGCGATTTCGGTTGCGCTCAGCTCGTGAGAGCGCAGGCAGGCGGCCATTTCCGTGGCGCTTAATTTACAAATATCCATGACGCGTTCTCCTTTATTCTACGGTTTTGGGCACCACAATGCACCCGGCTACCGCCTTGGGTGCATTGGCCAGAATTTCATCACGGGGGGTGGAGGGCTTGATCTCGTCCTCCCGCAGCTCCATGGTGTTATTCAGATCAATCAAAGCTCCGTCGCTGGAAAGATCCGGCAGATTTTCCACCATACGGACAATGCCCTCCATATCAGATTCCATCTTAGCGTACTTTTCCTCCGGGATACGCAGCCGGGCAAGCTTTGCCAAACGCTTGATATCCATTCTATTGCTCCTCCGTTCAAAGAGTTTTTTATTATTTTAGTGCAGCGTCGCCGCACGGGTTACCTACTGTTACGGGTTTTGACCGATCAGGGCAAACAGGCCTGCTTCGTCAATGACGGGTATGCCCAGTTGCTGCGCCTTGGTCAGCTTGCTGCCTGCAGCTTCACCGGCGACCACATAGCCGGTCTTTTTGGAGACCGAGCCCGCAGCCTTGCCGCCGTTTTGGGCGATCAGCGCCTCTGCCTCACTGCGGGAGAGGGTGGGCAGCGTTCCGGTAACCACCAGGGTCATGCCCGCAAGGGCTGTCCCCTTTTCCGCGCCGGAATACTGCATATTGACCCCCGCTTTTTGCAGCCGAACTAAAAGATCCTTTGTGCCGTCCTTGGCAAAAAAATCCACCAGGCTTTGGGCCATAATATCCCCCATGCCGTCGATCTGCATGATCTCCTCGGCATCGGCATCCGCCAGCGATTGCATGGTGCGGAACCGTTCGGCAAGCAAGGCTGCGGCCTTTGCACCGATGTTGCGGATGCCCAAGGCAAAAATCAGCTTATCTAAATTGCGCTGCCTGGCGGCCTGGATGGCGTTCAGCAGGTTGTTAGCAGATTTTTCCTGAAATTTTTCGAGACACAAGAGCTGTGTAAACTGCAGATCAAAGATATCCGGGATGGCGGTGACCATCTGCTTTTCCACCAGCTGGGCCATGACTGCCTCACCCAGACCCTCAATATCCATGGCGTCCCGGCTGGCAAAATGGATCAGGTTGCGCAGCAGCTGGGCGGGACATTCCGGGTTGGTGCAGCGCAGGGCTGCCTCCCCCGTTAACCGGGTGACAGGAGCGCCGCAGCTGGGGCAAACCGTAGGCATTTCAAAGGCGGCGCTGTCCTGCCCGTGGCGGCAGACACAGACCACCTCCGGGATGATGTCCCCCGCTTTGCGAACCAGTATGGTATCGCCGATGCGAACATCCTTTTCCCGGATAAAATCCTCATTGTGCAAGATTGCTCTGCCAACGCTGGTGCCCGCCAGCAAAATGGGCTGAAACACAGCGGTAGGTGTCAACACACCGGTGCGTCCAACGCTGATCTCGATATCCTGAAGCAGAGTCTCCTTTTCCTCCGGCGGATATTTAAAGGCAATTGCCCACCGGGGAAACTTTGCGGTGCTCCCCAGCACCTCACGCTGAGAAAAATCATCCACCTTGACCACTGCACCGTCGATATCGTAGGCAAGCTGGCCTCGCATCTCGCCAATTTTGCGGATTTCCTCCAGCGCCTGCTCAACGGTATCCACCCTTGTACGGTAGGGCGAGACCGGCAGGCCCAGTGCCTGCAGATAATCCAGGCTTTCGGAGTGGGAGCGCAGCTGCACCCCCTCTGCCTGCTGCAGATTGAATACAAATATGCTCAGGTTACGCCTGGCGGTAATGGTGGGATCTTTTTGGCGCAGGCTGCCTGCCGCGGCGTTGCGAGGGTTTTTAAAAGGGGGCTTATCCTCCAGCTCTTGCTGCGCCACCAGCTGCAAAAAGGCGGATTTTGGCATGTAGACCTCGCCCCGTACCTCCAAAAACGCAGGGGCCCCGGGTAGGGTGTGGGGAATATCCCGCACGGTGAGAATGTTGGCGGTGACATCCTCCCCAACCAGACCGTCACCCCGGGTGGAGCCGCGCACAAGATGGCCGTTACGGTATTCCAAGCTGAGAGAGAGCCCGTCGATTTTTGCCTCTACCACATACTTGGGGTTTGGTATACTCTCCCGCACTCTGCGGTCAAAATCCAGAATCTCCTGTTCCGAAAACGCATCCAGAAGGCTTTCCATTTTGACAGCGTGGGCAACCTTTTCAAACCCCTTTGCTGCAGTTCCCCCTACCTTTTGGGTAGCGGAATCCGGTGTGACCAGCTGGGGGTACTGCTGCTCTAACAGCCGAAGCTCCCGCGTCAGGGCGTCGTACTCGTAATCGCTCAGGGTCGGGGCATCCTGATTATAGTAAAGATCGGAGTGGTATTCAATTGTCTTGCGCAGCTGTTGCACACGGGTGCGCGCAGATTCCAGATCCATTTAAACCGACATCCTTTCCGATGCCATGCTGCAAAGAGCAGGGATAGGCATTATTTTTTTATTATACCACAATTGGTCATGACTTGCCACTGTTTTTATAAAAAAACCGGATGTTTCCACAGAAAAAAATATTGCGTTTTCCTGTCATTTCGGTATGAGAAAACTCTCCCATCAGGTTTGAGATGTGGTATAATAAGGGCGGGCGGCGTGGTGGACAGGTAACCTGTCGCTGCTTGCACCAAAGGATAATAAAAAAAACGGGCAAAGCCCGTCATAAAGGAAGGAATCAACCAGTATGAAAAGAAAAACAGGTATCATCACCTCCGCGTATTTTGCGCTGGACGGCGCGCAGGATGGTTTTCGCCGTATGAAGGCCGACGGCTTTGACTGCGCAGACTATCAGAATTTTATCCAAACTGATACCCCACTGTTTTGTTGCAGCGATGAGGAATTTGAACGCCACCTGGTACAGGATAAGGCTGCGGCGGACGCAGCAGGTATTGAGATCTTTCAGACTCACGCTCCCTGGCGGTATCCCCCGCAGGACGCCACCCCGGAGGACCGGGCGGAACGGCTGGAGAAGATGAAAAAAAGCATTTGGGGAACCAGCCTGTTAGGCAGTCACTATATGGCCATTCACCCCATTATGCCCTTTGGTCCCTTTGATGGGTCCGATCCGGAAGAACTGATCCGGTTGAATTTGGAATTTTTCGCTCAGCTGCTGCCCACCGCAAAGCAGTACGATGTTACCCTGTGCCTGGAAAATATGCCAATGCGCGCCATGTGTACATCTACCCCGTATCAGACCCAAAGGATAGTACAGCTGCTCAATAGCGAAAAGATGGGCATCTGTCTGGATACAGGTCACTGCAGCGTATTTGATATCTCCCCTGCAAACGCCATCCGGTATTTGGGCGAGCAAGTGAAAATTCTGCACATCCATGACAACAACGGTGCAAGCGACTGGCATTGGCTGCCATGGAACGGCGCCATCGACTGGCAGGAATTTCGCACGGCGTTGGCAGAAAGCCCAAGCCCTGCAGTTGTATCGCTGGAGACCGACCTGCCTGCCAAAATGCCGCAGGAGCTGAAAAACATCCTGCGCCCCGGTCTTGCACAGGTGGCAAAGTATTTTGTCTAAGTCGGTACCGTATTACAGGCAGAAATAGAAGGGCAGTAAAAACGAGCCGCCCCTGCCGAACAGAGAACACAACGCTTCGCCGATGCATAGCGAGATACACAATGGCGATACCCTTGTCAAGGGGAAGCCATAGCGGGAGCCCTGCTGCCGGTAGATATCCCCGTTTTGCTGTAGTCGCTGCAGCAGCGCCCGATATTCCATATTGTCGGGGCGCATATTGACCGCCTGCCTGGCGTAGTTCAGGGCTGCGGCGGTTTCGCCCTTACCTGCATGGGCAACGGCGCTGTAGTAGTACCACTGGGGTGTTCTGTTTTGCACCTGCGAAAGAGCGTACAACGCCTGGTCATAGTACCCTGCCTGCAGATAGCTGAACACCGCTCGCAGCTCGTCAGATTCCTGCTCATGACCGGCGCTGCCTGCGTACCCGCCTCCAAAGGGGTTGCCGTAGCCGTAGCCACGGTACTGACCGTACTGGTTGTATCCGGTGTTGGTTTGGCTGCGATAGCCGGCATCACTTGCGTATTTTTCCTTGTTTTTTATCCGGTCGTAGGCATCGTTGATCTCCCGCATCTTTTCCTCTGCCTGCTTATCACCCGGGTTCAGATCCGGGTGATATTTTTTTGCAAGCTTGCGGTAGGCAGTTTTGATTTCATCCTCGGTTGCCGTTGGGGGTATGCCCAGAATCTGATAGGGATCCTTTGTCATTCACTGACTCTCCTTTGTGTTTCAGGGTATATTTTTTCCAAATGCCCTTGTACAGGATATTCTCCAATATCTCGTCATTATTTTGAACCGGCAGGCTGCTATAGGCCAGTATAGCGTTGCCCAGCGCGTCCTCTATAGCGGCCAGTCGGCTTGCCTTATCCACAAAGGCAAAGGGGTTGTACCGCTGTGCCTTCAGGTCTTTTTGCAGATCCACCTCGGCATCCATATAATAAATTGCCTTACCTAAAAAATAGCCGAACCGCTGCAGCGTTTGGGTCCATTCATCCTGGTACAGCCAGAGAATCTCCCCCATCAAAACGCCGAACCAGTGGCCGGCTGCATCAGGGTCGGGATCACCGGCCTGTTCCGCCGCGGCAAGTCCGGTAAGGCAGTCGGCAATTGCCGTTGCCTGGCGGGGGTACCGGTTTGCCACCTGTGCCACCGACCTGCCTACCGCCCGGGCAAGGCCGAATTTGATCAGGTTTTTGTCATCCCGCCAGTCGTCCAGCAGCTTATCATGCATCAACAGGATATTCATATCGGCGGCATAATCGGTAAAGCTGCCGGTGACGGTCGGTCGGGGGTGAAAAGGGTGCATGGGGCAGACACTTTCGTGCATTTCGCTTTCTGCCGGATAAAGCCCGCCCAGCAGCAGGGGAATTAAGGTCAGATCGTAACTGAGCAACATACCGGAAGCATTGCCGTAACGGATACGGATAGACCGGCAGATACCGCAATAGACGCTGCGATATTGACTGCTTGCCTGTTCAGAAAGGGAGGAAACATCCGCAACCGCATAGCCGAACATTTTTTCAACCCCCTCTTTTTTTCCTTGTGTTTCGTATTATTATACCTCATCCCTGCTGCAAAATAAAACAGTGTAACTGTGAGCATTTGATGAATATATTGTAAACGGCTGCGGTTTCGCCGGGACTACCTTTGCAAGCCGGTAGAGCTTCAGGCTTTGATGCCCCCTTGAAAAAGCCGGTTGTACCTGCTACAATAGATACTGCAATAACACTGTCTTATGTGGAAAAAGGAAGGAACAAACCTATGACAAATAAACCGATGATCGGCATTACCGTCAACAGTGACGGCGGCTGCTTGGCTTTGGGTTTTGGCTGCGAGCAGGCGATACTCGCCGCGGGCGGCATACCAGTATTGCTGCCAATGCATTTGGATACGCAGGACGCGTTACAGCTGATGAGCCGGTGTGACGGCATTCTTTTTTCCGGCGGCGTAGACCTGGATCCGGTCTATTTCGGCGAGCCGGTTCTGGCAAAATGCGGCGGCATTGACGCCCTGCGTGACGCCGCGGAAAAGGCATATTTTGACGCGGCACGCCAGCTTCGGCTGCCTATGATGGGCATCTGCCGTGGGCACCAGGTCATCAACGCCCTTATGGGGGGCGATCTGTACCAGGATCTGGACAGCCAGTTTATTCGGGAGCGCCCCTTGCAGCACCGCAGCGCCGGAGCGGGTGACGCACTGCTGCACGATGTGACCGTGGCGGAGGGTTCCCTGCTGAAAAACGTGGTAAAGCTGGACCGGATGCGGGTGACCAGTACCCATCACCAGGCAGTGCGCCGGGTGGCCCCGGGATTAAAGGCAACCGGTATGAGCGAGGACGGTGTGGTTGAGGTGTTGGAATCTGACGGGGAGGATTTTATCCTGACGGTGCAGTTCCACCCGGAGCTGCGCTTTAGCCGGGAGCAGCATGCCCTTGCGCTGTTTCAGTCCTTTACCGGCGCTGCCGCCCGGTATGCATCCGCGAAAGCTGCCGCTGAAAATAGTGCGGCTGATAAAGAATGATGGAACAGATTTCCGCACAGATTGTCCCGCCGCTGCTGGACTGGTTTGAACGAAACGCCCGCACACTGCCCTGGCGCAGCGACCCAACCCCATACCATGTATGGGTCAGTGAGATCATGCTGCAGCAGACCAGAGTGGAGGCCTGTATCCCCTATTATACTCGGTTTATGGCGGCTTTACCGGATGTCTTTGCTCTGGCAAACGCCGATGAACAGCAGCTGCTGAAGCTTTGGGAGGGTCTTGGCTACTACAGCCGGGTGCGCAACCTTCAAAAAGCGGCCAAATTAATTGTGAATGAGCATAGCGGGCTGATCCCGTCTGACCCTGAAGAGCTGCTCAAGCTGCCCGGTATTGGACCGTATACCGCCGGAGCGATCGCCTCCATCTCATACGGAACCAAAACCCCTGCAGTGGACGGTAATGTACTGAGGGTGGTCACCCGGTTGACCGCCTGCGGGGACGATATCACTCAAAATGTAGTCAAAAAGGATGCCGCTCAGGTTTTGCAACGCATTTTGCCGGATGCGGTGGGTAAATTTAACCAGGCGTTGATGGAAATCGGGGCGCTGGTGTGCGTCCCCAATGGCACACCAAACTGTAAAGTTTGTCCACTTTACAGTCAATGCGCGGCTGCACAGACCGAAAATCCGTTGGCTTACCCGATCAAATCTGTTAAAAAACCCCGCAGACCGGAGGAATACACCGTGGTGCTTTTGTTGCGGGACGGTAAGTTTGCTTTGCGGCAGCGACCGGAACAGGGGCTGCTTTCCGGCCTATGGGAGTACCCGAATTTCCCCGGTCTGCTGACTGCGGAGCAGCTGAGCCGTCAGCTGGAGAAGATGGGATTGCAGCTGCACTCGGTGCAGCCGGTGGGCAATGCAAAGCATATTTTCACCCATATTGAATGGCAGATGACCGGTTTTCTTGCCGAGTGTGAGACGGAAAATCCGCCAAAAAACTGGGTTTGGGTCACCCCTTCTCAGCTGCACCGGCTGTACCCGGTTCCCTCCGCTTTTCGCGCATTTACTAAACTGATCTGATAAAAAGGGGTTTTCGCAAGCTTACCGTTTGCGAAAGCCCCTTAACTTTTTATTTTGAAAGAATAGGCGTAAACCCATGCCGAACTTTGAACAGTCCTCTTTCGATTCATAGCCGCATTTTTGTACTGAAGGATTTGTTACGCAGCAACAGGATACTGCCCACGGCACCCACCGTGGCCTGCAGAATCTCGTAGGGCAGCTTGATCAGCGCATATTCCGGTGTACTATAGACAAATGCCTTACCGGCAGTATACCCAATGACCATAATAATACCGCCCAGGGTGACGGCAATGCACCGGGAGAGATTGGTTTTTTTCTGCAGCAGATGGCGGGATACCGTGGAAATTACCACCGCCTGTAAACCGTGGGTCACAAGGGATACAAACATGGCTACCGGGTAAAAGATCAGATCCCCCAGCATAGAGCCCACGCCGCCTACCATAAACGCCGCCAGCGGATCAAACAGCAGCGCGGCGGTACAGATTACCAAATCAGTCAAGTAAAAATGTCCGCCCGGAACCGGGATACCGTAGCAGCTGACCGCAATATTGATTGCCATAAATACAGCGGTTCGGCATATCCAAAGGACGGTGTTGCTTTGTTTTTTCATGGGATATTCCTCCCCTTTCCTGCATGATAAAACATACAATCAGTTCATTTCCGTTATTTTGAAATCACCGGAAAAGCCTGTAAAAAGCTTTCCCGGTGATTTTCTGATGATTTTTAATTCAACGGATTTTTCTTAACATGAAAAATCAGCCGAAGCATACCCCGCAAAGCCCGGGGGCTCTTTACAACCACGATTTGCATACCATCCCACCCTTTCCGGGAACAGCAAGCTGTTCTCTGACCCTATTGTATGAAAAAAGGGGCGCAGATGTGCAAGATCATTCCCACTCCTTGTGCTTTGCGGCATTTTGGTACATCTGACAGTAGCTTTGGTACCTGCTGGGCGGAATTTCCCCGCTTTCTACCGCGGTACGCACGGCACAGCCGTTTTCTTTGATATGCGAACAACCGACAAATTTACATTGTGGGAACTTATCCTGCATCTCGGGAAAATCGAATTGCAGGTTTTCCTTGGGTATGGGGGCGGCACGCTCTAAATCAATACTGGAAAAACCGGGCGTATCCGCAATCAACCCGCCAAAGGCGTCGTACAGGGTAACCTCTCGGGTGGTGTGCTTTCCTCTGCCCAGTTTTTTGCTGATTTCACCGGTTTCCAGTGCCAGCTGAGGCAACAGAGCGTTGAGCAGAGTAGATTTTCCCACACCGGAGTTTCCGCAAAAGACGCAAATCTTTTTCTGCATTAGCTGCCGAAGCTGTCGGATGCCTTCACTTTCCGGATAACTGACCGTAATCACCTGAAAGCCGCTTTTACGGTAGATATCGGCAAGCTCTTGCCCGGAGGCAAGGTCGCTTTTGGTCAGAACAAGAACGACCTGTACTCCTTTATCCACAAACATGGTGATCAGCTGGTCGATGACCCAGGTGCTGGGCACCGGCTCTACGGTGCTGACCGTGAGAAAACAGATATCCGCATTGGCGATGGTGGGACGGATAAAGCTATTTTTGCGGGTGCATATTTCACTGATGACCCAGCTGCCGCCGGCGTTTTCCAACTTGACCCGATCCCCCGGCAGAGGAGTAAGCTTTTGTTTGCGAAAGATGCCCTTGGGCTTTGCCTCAATATCCCCTTGAGGGGTGCGCACGGTATAAACACCTGCCACCGCCTTGATAATGACATAATCAAATTCTGCCATCTGTGTGAAACCCGCTTAGTTCCGACCGAAGTCGCCCCAGTTGAAGCCGCCGGAGGAGGATCCTGAATTGCCGGAATCATCCGAGCCGCCGCCGAAATCATAGCCACCGGAGCCGGAAGCCTTGCACTCACTGTTGGCGGAATTGTGGTTCTCGCCCGCAGGGCAGGTACAGCCGTTGGGTCGGGTGGCGATCTGTTTGGTAAGAGTGATCTCGGTATCCCCGGTAACTTTATATTCTTTGCCGTCGATATAGGCAATAGCATCGTTTGTAGTGGTGGAAACCGAGAAGGTAAAGCTCTGCTCTTTTCCACCGCCCTCGGTCACATATTTTTCTTCGCCGTACTTAATCTCCTGACCGTTTTTGATCTCGCCGGAGTTCTCCCCAATGATCTTGACGGTGATCTCCCAAATTTTGGTGACCACGCCGGTGGATGTGGTCAGGTTTACCACGGTACCGGTGTACACAGAGGTACCCTCCGCTACCGACTGCCCGATAATGGTACCGACAGGGGCCTCGTTTTCCGCCTCAGTCACGGTGCCAATGGAAAGACCGCTTTGACCCAGCAGGGTTTTGGCCTCATCCAGACTGGTCAGACCTACCAGATTAGGCACAATACGGGTGTTGTCCACCTTTTCCGCGCTGACAAAAACGGTGACCTGTTGTCCGCTGCTTAAATCGGTATTACAGGCAGGCTCAGTCTGAATGACCTGTCCGATGGGAACCTCGCTGCCGGTTTCATACCGCACCAGCACGCTCAGGTTCAATGCGCCCAGGGTGGAGATTGCCTCCTCCTTGGTATAGCCGGTCACATCGGGTACGGTTACAATCTGCACGCCCTTGCTGACACGCAGTACAATCTCGTGCCCCTCCTTGACAATTTTGTTTCCCTTGGGGCTTTGGTCATAGATTTCGTTCTCTGCGTAGTCGTTTCGGTATTCCTCCTGTACGGTGAACTTGAATTTAGAGGAATACTCTTTGTTTTTTACCACATCCTGTACGCTCATACCCACAAAATTTGGCAGCTCTACATCCTCCCGTTCTTCAAACATGCTGTTGCCGCTGAAATGGAAGATCATGTAGATCAGGATGGCAGAACCTACGAGGGCTGAAAAAGCCATACCGAAAAGCACCGGCAGGATATAATGCCCCGGGCTCTTTTTCTTTTTTTTCTTATTACCTGTTGCAGTAGGTTTCGTAGCCGTTTCTTTCACATCCTTTATCGTATCTATGTACTTTGTGGGAGAGCTGCTCAGATACTGATAGGCAAACATGATGCTGGGGTTCTGTTTAAAAACCTGAATCGCCTGCAGCATCCCCTCGGCGGAATCGTACCGCTCATCCGGCTTTTTCTTCAACACCCGCAGGATAATATCCTCCAGTCCCTCGGGAATATCCGGCTCCAGCTCTCTGGGGGGACGGGGGTTGTCGGAAATTTGCTTGATGGCTACACTGACGCTGCTTTCCCCTTCAAAGGGCAGCTTACCGGTCAGCATTTCGTACATGGTGATGCCCAAGGAGTACAGATCGCTTTTGGCGTCGGTTTCTTCCCCGCTGACCTGCTCGGGGCTGATATAGTGCACCGAGCCCATAGTCCGGTCGGTAGAGGTCTGCATTCCGCTGCGGGAAAAACGGGCAATGCCGAAATCCATCACCTTGACGGAGCCGTTTTTTAAGATCATGATGTTCGCAGGTTTGATATCCCGGTGGATAATGCCGTGCTCGTGGGCGTGCTGCAGGGCGTAAAGCACCTCTTCGGTGATGCGCACCGTCTCTTTCCAGCTCAGCTTGCCGCCGTTTTTCTGAATAAAAGCCCGCAGATCCTGACCCTCTATCAGCTCCATCACTAAAAACTGTGTTTTGTCCCAGACACTGACATCCAGAACCTTCACAATATTGGGATGATCCAGCAGCGAGATGGCACGGGATTCGTTTTTAAACCGGTGAACCACCTCTTCATTGCCTAAAAACTGCTCTTTCAGTACCTTGACCGCAACGGTTTTTTTACTGATCAGATCACAGGCGCGGTAGACATCCGCCATGCCGCCGCTGCCGATCAGCTCCAGCAGCTCATACCTGCCATCCAGCTTATTGCCAATCATTGGATTCATCATCTCTAAACCTACCTTTCGGTTTTAGGAAAATTAACCTTCCGTCTCAGCTGAGATCAATTAACAGTACAGTGGCATTATCCTGCTCCGGCTGGGCAAGAACCCGCTCTAACAGGCGGGGGGCAACCTCATAAAAAGGCGCTGTGTTGATGCATTGCACGATATCTTCCGTTGCCACCGCATTGGTCAGGCCGTCGGTGCAAAGCAGCAGCATATCCGTACGGGATACCTGAAACTGAAAAAGATCCGGCTCGATATCCTTTTGGGCGCCCACTGCCTTGGTGATAACATTTTTAAAGGGATAATCCTCGGCCTCGGTTTGGTCAAGCAGCCCCTGATCCACCATATGCTGTACCACCGAATGGTCATGGGTAATCTGGGTGAGCTGATTGTCCCGCAAAAGGTACGCGCGGGAGTCCCCTATGCTGGCGACGGTACACAAATCTCCTTGCACCAGGGCGCAGACCATGGTGGTGCCCATGCCTTTATAATCGGCATGCTCCTGCCAATAGCCGTATACCGTTTTGTTGGCATTTTGATACAATCGGCTTAAAAAAGCTTTCTGCTCCTTTGCAGTATGGGCAGTTTGGACAAATTCCATACAAGCGGCTTCCGTTTGGGCGATGGCAAGGGTACTGGCGAGCTTGCCGCCGTTGACCCCGCCCATGCCGTCACATACCGCAGCCCAGCAGCTGCCGTCCGGCATGAGTGCCGCCCGGTAGTCATCTTGATTTTCTGTCCTGGTTTTCCCTGTTTCGGTTTTTGCAGACAGTTTCATAAACTTTTTCCTTTTTGCAGTTTGCTTAGTGTTCTGTCTTTTGCATTTCTTCTCTGCGAAGCTGACCGCACGCAGCGCTGATATCCGTGCCCAAACGGCGACGGACAGTGGCATTGATGCCCCTGGCCTCTAATAACTTTTGAAAACGGAGAACGTTTTTTGCGTCACTGGCGGAATAGGGCGAACCGTCCACCGGATTGATGGGGATCAGATTGACATGTGCCCCCATCCCTTTGATCAGCTCTGCCAATTCGTCTGCCTGCTTTTCGGAATCGTTGACCCCTTTCACCATGGAATATTCAAAGCTGACGCGGCGACCGGTGGTATTCTGGTACCGCCTACACGCCGCGATCAGGTCTTCTACCGGGTAGGCATCGTTCACCGGCATCATACTGCTGCGCAGGGTATTGTTGGGCGCGTGCAGAGATACCGACAAGGTCAATTGCAGATTCTCCCGGGCCAGACGGTCAATCTGGGGCACTACGCCGCAGGTGGAAAGGCTGATATTTCGCATACCGATGCATAGCCCCTCCGGGCAGGAGATGATCCGCAGAAAGCTTAACACGTTTTCATAATTATCCAGCGGCTCGCCTATGCCCATCAGTACAATATGGGAAATGCGCTGCTGCGTATCCGCCTGGGCGGCGTACACCTCGGCGCAAATCTCCCCCGCTGTCAGGTTGCGCACCCGACCTGCCTGGGTGGAGGCGCAAAACCGGCAGCCCATCCGGCAACCCACCTGGGTGGAGATGCAGACGGAAGCGCCGTATTCATAAAACATAACCACCGATTCTACGCAGTTGCCGTCTGACATCCGGAAAAGATATTTGACCGTCTTATCCTTGGAGACCTGCTTTCGCACCGGGGCAGCAAAATCAATCTGATAGTTTTCCTCCAACCAGGAAACCATGCTTTTGGGCAGATTGGTCATCTGAGAAAAAGCGGTAACCCGCCGGTTATGCAGCCACTGAAACAGTTGATCGGCCCGGTAAGCAGGGTAGCCCGCCTGTTTAAGCTCCTCTTTCAGCTGTTCCATGGGAAATGATGAAATGCTTTTCTTCATAGTATATCACACTTTTATTAGTTTGGCTATAAAAAAGCCGTCGTTTTTACCGTTTTCCGGTAACAAAGTAAGGGTATTGTCTCGCTTGATACAGGTAAACTGCGGCAGAGAAAGCTCCACAGGGGTGTAATCGGTGTGGGCGGCAAGAAAACGGCTGACCACACCGATGTTTTCTGCAGGGTCAAGACTGCAGGTGGAATAGATCAGCCTGCCGCCGGGTTTAGGGTAGCGGGCGGCATTTTCCAAAATGGCAAGCTGCGTGCGTACCAGGGCCTCCCGTGTTTCATCGATATTTTTAAACCGGATGTCCGGCTTTTTGGAAAGCGTGCCGGTACCCGAGCAGGGCACGTCGCACAAAACCGCGTCCGCGCCTGCCAATGCCGGTTCAAAGACAGTGGCGTCCCCTCGACAGATCTCCGCGTTGGTCACACCGCACCGCTGCAGCTGCTTTTCAATCAGTGGCAGACGCGCCGGTTGCAGCTCCCGGCAGAATAACTTTCCCTTGCCCTGCATGGCGTAAGCCATGGTCAGGCTTTTTCCGCCAGGGGCGCAGCAGAGATCCAGCACCTTTTCGCCGGGCTTTGCCACCACCGCGTTCGCAGCTGCCTGGCTGGCCAGCCCCTGGATATGAAATAGCCCCCCGACAAAGGCCGGAGTGTGCAGAAAATCACCGTTTAAGATACGAAGCGCGCCGGAATAGCCGCATTCCTCGGCCTCGACCCCCTGCTGCTTGAGCTGCCGACACAGTTCATCCGGGGTGACGCGCAGGGTGTTCACCCGGATAAAGACAGGGCAAGCACCGGAAAATTCTGACAGAATGGCTTCCGCCTTTTGGGGATACGCCTGACAAAGCATAGCGACAATGGAGGGAGAAGCGTTATAAGATACCGAAAGACGGTCAATTTCATCTGTAAAGGTTAAAAGCTTCTCATCTGCAACAGCCGCTTTGCGCAGCACGGCGTTGACCATACCTGCGGCAGAGCTTTTGCCGCATTTACGGGTAAGCTCTACTGCGGCATTAACCGCTGCGTAAACCGGCACACTATCCAAATACCGGCACTGATACAGCCCGCAGCGCAAGATAGCGCGAACGGAGGAATCCAGCTTTTGCACCGGCTTTTTCAGATACAGGTTCAGCAGTGCGTCCAGTGTGTACTGTTTTTCCAGCGTGCCGTACACCAGCACGCTGACAAACTGCTTATCCCGCGCATCCAGCGGGCATTTATCCAAAGCGCTTTTTAGCAGTAGGTTGGCGTAGCCGTTTTCTTCGCTTCGCTGCAAAAGCTGCACCGCAAGCCTGCGTGGTTGATCCATAAAAGCTGCCCCTTATCCCCTGTCACTGTATTTTATCCCCAACGGCAAACCGCCTGCCCATTGCCCAAACCTCGCCGGACATGGGGCGGCTGCCCTCGGGCACCACTTCCTCTAAGCATAGGGCGCCCGTTCCGCAGCCGATGATGAGCGGCTTTAAGCTGAGAATCTGCCCCGGCTGGCCGGAGAGTTCGGTTTTGACGGTGCGCAGCACCTTAATGCGTTTGCCCTCAAAAATAAAGCTTGCCACCGGCCAGGGGTTCAGCCCACGCACCTGATTATGCAGCTTTTCCGCATCCCCTTCAAAGCTCAGCTCTGACATTTCCTTGGTCAAAGGGGGCGCGATGGTCGCCTTATCGTGCTGCTGCGGGGTGTAGGTCGCCGAACCGTCGGCAACCGTCAGCACCGTCTCGCAAAGCACTTGTGCGCCCAGTGTGCTGATACGGTCAAACAGTTCTCCGCTGGTCTCGTTTTCTCCGATATCCACCGGCTGAACCCGGATGATATCGCCAGTATCCATTCCCTCATCCAGTCGCATAATGGTAACGCCGGTCTGTGGATCCCCGTTGAGAACCGCCCACTGGATGGGCGCTGCACCCCGGTATTTGGGCAGCAGCGAAACATGCAGATTGACGCAGCCGTGTACCGGAATATCCAGTACGGATTTTGGCAGCAGCCTGCCATAGGCAACAACCACAATCAGCTCTGGCGCAAGGTCACGAATTATGCCGTCACAGCAGCCGTCCCGGAGTGTCTTGGGCTGAAATACGGGGATATTGTGTTGCAACGCCAACTGCTTGACCGGCGGCGCGGTCAATACCTGTTTGCGACCGACCGGTTTATCCTCACGGGTAAATACACCGCAGATCTCATGCCCTGCGGCGACGAGCGCCTGCAGGGATTCCGCGGCGATATCGGGGGTTCCCATAAATAAAATACGCATGGTCTATTCCTTTACAGCCTGTTATTCCTCGTCATCGGTCAGGGTCTCAGCCAGATCCACAATGGTAGTGCCGTCCAGATGGTTGCACTCGTGGCAGACACACCGGGCGTTGATGCCGTGCACAGTGCGGGTATACCATGCGCCGGTTCGATCCTGCGCTTTAAAGGTGACGGTGGTGGGACGGGTGATCTCCGCGCTTTTACCGGGGAAGGACAGACACCCTTCGCAGCCGGTCTCCTCCCCTTTGGCAGAAAGAATCTCGGGATTGATCAGCTCTAAAAATTCCCCTATGGGATGACCGTCCTCATCCTCCTTCATATTTTCAGGGTCGATCTCCAGCACAATGCATAGGCGGCGCAGATAGCCCACCTGGGGGCCGGCCAGCCCCAAACCGTCCGCCTTGACCAGTGTTTCCTTCATATCATCCAACAAGGTTGCCAGACGCTCATCAAAAACAGTGACCGGACGGCAAACCTTTTTTAAAATAGGGTCACCGTCAATGACAATGGTGCGAAGTGCCATAGGGAAAATCCTCTCTTTCAGCTTATATATTCTTTAAACTTCATCGGAATGAAAATCAAAACTAAGGGAAACACGCCCCGCAACGGGCAGCTTAAAATATTCTGAAGCGACCTGCCAAAGCAGGGTGCGGAACCGGTTGTCGTTTCGGCATTTGAGGGTCAGCTTGTAGCGGTACTTGTTGTTTACCATCAGCACGTGATAGGCAGAAGGACCGATAATCCGCAGCGGAATATCCGCAAATCGACCTGCCTGCTGCTGCAAAAGGGAGCTGAACTGTCCGGCGGCGGCAAGTGCCGCGGCCTCGGTATCCGCTTGAAACCCGATCATGCATAAATTGCAAAAGGGCGGGTAGAGGTTCATCTTGCGAAAAGCAATCTCTTGCTGATAAAAGCTGGGGTAATCCTGCTTTGCGGCAAGCTCTAAGATGGGGTGGGAAGGATCCACCGTCTGGATGAGGGCCTGCCCCTGCGTGCCCGCCCGACCGGAGCGGCCCACCACCTGTGTAACCAGGGCAAAAACCTGTTCAAAAGCGCGGTAGCTCTGGTTCAGCAGCAGGGTATCCACCCCGATTACGCCCACCAGCTCTACATCGGCAAAATCCAACCCCTTGGCAACCATCTGGGTGCCAACCAGAATATCGTATTTCCGATCGGCAAAATCCGCCAGCATCTGCCGGTGTGAATCTTTTTTGCCGGTGGTGTCCTGATCCATCCGCAGAACCCGGGCGGCGGGGAACTTTTCCGCCAGCTCCTCCTCAATCCACTGGGTGCCGAAGCCGGTGTACCGCAGCTCACCCCCGCATTCCGGGCAAGCGGCGGGCGGGGGTGAAACCGTTTCGCCGCAGTGATGACACATTAGCTTGGACTGGGATTTATGGTAGACCAGCGGTACGCTGCACCGTGAGCATTTTAGTACAGACGTACACTTTTTACAGATGCCCACCGTCTGGTAACCCCTGCGATTCATGAGCAGTATGACCTGTTTTGAACGGGAGAGTACGTCGTTGATGGCATCCGTTAAAGGATAACTGATCTGTCCCACATTGCCCTTTGCCAGCTCTTCACGGGTATCGATCATGGTGACCTGGGGCAACGGGGTGTTTCCGTATCTGTGACACAGCTCAAACAGACGGTATTTTCCGTTTTTTGCCGCGTAATAGCTTTCTAAAGAAGGGGTCGCACTGGCAAACAGCAGCAAGGCGTTTGCCTGCACAATGCGAAATTTTGCCACATCATGGGCGGAATAGCGGGGGGAATTCTCCGATCGGTAGGTATGCTCCTGCTCTTCGTCCATGATAATCAGCCCCAATTGGGGCAACGGCGCAAACACCGCACTGCGGGTACCCACCACGATATCCACATCACCGTTTTGAATCTGCTGCCATTGCAGCAGCCGCTCGGTGTGGTTCAGAGCGGAGTGCTGTACCGCCACCCGGTCGCCAAACCTGCCCTGAATGCGGCGGATCATCTGTGGGGTCAGGCTAATTTCTGGCACAAGAACGATGGCCTGTTTGCCGAGTAAAACCACCTTTTCCAACAGTCTCATAAAGACCAGGGTCTTACCGCTGGAGGTCACGCCGTGTAAAAGGGCAACCTGTGGTGCTCCCTGCTGCAGCATTTCGGTAAGTCCGTCTGCAACCGACTGCTGCTCTGCAGAAAGGCAGATGGGCCGGCTGCTGACCGGCTGACTGTACAGCTCCAGCGTGCGATCACGCAGCTCTAAGCGTATGACGCCCCGGCTGCAAAGGGTCTCCAGCACCGATGGGGTGATATGGCACCCCTCCAGCAGGGCTTCCTCCGGGGCGGCATCCACCTGCTGCAGTTTTTCCAGCACCGCCTTTTGCTTTTCGTTCCAGCGGCAGCTCAGGTTGCCTGGCTCCAGGTCGGTGCGCAGGTACCATTTTTGCGTATGGCGCACAAGTTGCTTTTGCAGCCTTGGTCCATCCGCCGTCTTGACCGCCTTGTACAATGCTCCATAGGGAATGACCGCCTTTACCGCCTCATAATAGCTGCAAAAGGTACGCTTTTTTAAAAAATCAACCAGCTTGAGCAGCTCCGGGGTTAGGGCGGCCTTTTCGGGGGCGACATCAAAAATAGTTTTGTATTTGGGGGGCAGCTGCTCCGTCTGCTCCCGGGCAAGCACCACCCCCATTCGGGGGGCGTTACCTTTGCCAAAGGGAACCAAAACCATGCTTCCCGGCCGCACCGAGGCTTGCAAACTATCGGGCACGGCATAGGTATAACATTTGTCGTAGGTGATAGCGGCTTCGCTGACTGCTACCTGTACCGTATCGTTCATCTTGCCGCCTTTCCTTTGTGTGTTGCTCTGCTTTTTCTTTCTGCGGAATGACTTAGCAGTCCGCCTGCCTGTCAGATAATATCCGGTACAGCTGCCGGGCACAGGTATCCAGGTCATCGTTAACCAGGGTGTAATCATACCGATCTGCGTAAACGAGCTCTTCTTTTGCCCGTGTCAACCGTTTTTGGATAGACTCCTCGCTATCGGTTCCGCGGCTGCGCAGACGGTTTTCCAGTGCTTCAAAGCTGGCGGGCTTTAAAAAGACGGTGGTGCATTCCGGGTACATCTTTTTAATGTTTTCGCCGCCCTCCACCTCAATCACCAACACAACGGTGGTGCTTTTATCTATCCGCTTTTCCACCTCGGCACGGGGGGTACCGTAGTAGTTTCCGCAGTAACAGGTATGCTCCAAAATTTCGTTACGGGCAATCATATCCTGAAACTGGGCAACAGACATATAATAGTAATCAATCCCCTCCTGCTCACCGTCGCGCATTTCCCGGGTGGTGGCGGAGACAGAAACCTCAATATTGCCGTAAAGCTCCTTCATACGGCGGGTGACGGTATCCTTGCCGCAGCCGGAGGGCCCGGACAGTACAAGCAGGTAACGCTGTTTATTCATCAATGACTTCCTCCTCATCCAGCTCGACAGATTCACTGGCATCCGACAGACGGTTCGCCACAGTCTCCGGCTGAATGGCGCTTAGCACAACATGGTCAGAATCCATCATGATCACTGCACGGGTGCGGCGCCCGTAGGTCGCGTCGATCAGGGTACCCTTATCCCGCGCCTCCTGAATAATACGCTTAATGGGTGCGCTTTCGGGACTGACAATGGCGATCAGCCGACTGGCGGATACCATGTTACCAAAGCCGATATTGATCAGTTTCATTTCACATTCCACCCTTTCCTGTAATTGTGCCGGTTACTCTAAATTTTGTATCTGTTCCCGGATTTTTTCAATTTCCGCTTTCATATCCACCACCAGACGGGTGATTTCGATATCCTGACACTTGGAGCCAATGGTGTTGGTCTCTCTGTTTAGCTCCTGGGTGAGAAAATCCAGCTTGCGGCCAACAGGACCGCCCTCGGCAAGAATCTCCCGATACTGCCGGATATGGCTGCGCAGCCGGACCGTCTCTTCATCCACCGCAGTTTTATCGGCAAAGATGGCAGCCTCGGTTAAAATGCGGGCCTCATCGATGTTTTTATCTTCCAGCAGAAGCCTCAGCCTGGCATACAGCTTATCCCGGTATTTCTCCATACGGTCGGCACTGCCTTGCTCTACCCTGCCCACGGCTTTTTCCAAAAAATCCAGGCGGGAGAGGATGTCCTCCTCCATCTTTTCGCCTTCGGTGCCCCGCATGGCGATAAAGCTGTCTACCGCGGCGCTCACCACCTGCAGAATATCCGTTTTCAGCAGCTCTTCGTCGGTTTCGGCAGGTACCGCTGTCAGAATATCCGGAAAACGCAGCAGGGTGCTGACCGTGACATCGTCCCGCAGGGAAAGGGCTTCTGACAGGCTGCGGACAGCCTTTAAGTAGCTTTTGGCCAGAGGCACATCAGCCGAAACGGTCTGATCCTGCCCCTCCAGATCGCGAATCTGCAGCCCCAGCTCTACCTTACCCCGGGAGACACGCTCATTGACTGCTTTTTTGATGCTCTCGTCAAAGGCGGAAAATGCCCGGGGCATACGGGCAGAATACTCAAAATACCGGTTGTTTACGCTACGCAGCTCTACGCTGATGCTTCTGCCATGCAGCACCTGCTCATTTCTACCGTAGCCTGTCATACTTAAAACCATTGTATTATTCTCCTTTTTTCCCAGATTGCTGCTCGCCTTCTACCACACCGTCGGCACGCAACACGCCGAAAAATGTTCTGAAAAGAATGACAATATCTCCCATAAGGGTGATTCTTTTTGCGTACTCCCCGTCAAATTTTGCCTTGACGGCAATGGGCAGCTCATCTCTGCCGCTGACCTGCGCAAGGCCGGTCAGACCCGGCACCACATCGTTTGCGCCGTACACATCCCGCTGGGCAATCAGATCCAACTGATTCCACAGTGCCGGCCGCGGGCCCACAAAACTCATCTGCCCGGCAAGAATATTGAACAGCTGGGGCAGCTCATCCAGGCTGCTGCGCCGTAAAAAGTGACCTGCCTTTGTGATGCGCGCATCGGCATTTTGCAGCTGATGGGTGGGCACATCCCTGGGGGTATCGGCATACATGGTGCGAAACTTTAAAATTTTAAAGGTCGACTTTCCCTTGCCGATCCGTTTTTGCCGAAAAAAGACCGGCCCGGCGGAATCCGCTTTGATCCATATGGCCAGAACCAGCATGAACGGTGAGATGATTACAATTGCCAAAGAGGCGCACAGAATATCCAAAAAACGCTTGAAAAACCGTGAATACATCGCTTCTTTCTCCCTAACTGTTATTGCTGTTTTCTCCATAATACATGAAATTACGCAAAATATCACAGCCGCTCGCCGTATTTTACAGACAAAAACAGTATACCACTTTTTCTGTCTCTTTACAAGCAAAACCGAAATTAACTGTTGCGTTACAAACAAAATCGAAATTAAGGGTATTTTTTATTCCTATAGCAAATACAGTGTTTGCTTTTATACACCGATATGATATACTGAAGGCGCATCGGACCCATGGGTCACCAACCTGACCCAATATAGAAAAAGAAAAAGGAAGAATCAAAAATGGAAACAGAAAAAGAACAGGTCCTGTTTTCGGATCTATCCCAAATTGCCGTCAACCGGCAGAACATCTGCAACGATACCACCGAGCTATTTTGGAGAAGTATGCAGTACACTGCAGGCGATATTAAGGGGCGGCTGCTGCTGGCAGGCGAGCAGACCTGCCCTAAGGAGCTGACCCTCGCCCCCAAGCTTTCCGGCTGGTATAAAATTTATATCGGCGACTTCAATCTCTCTATGGACAGCGAACAGGGCGGGTATTCCACCTCGCGCAACAAGTTGTATATCCGGTTGGATGACCAGACGGAATTTTCCGTCATTGACGGGGACGGGCTGCCCAAGCCCATCGCCTGGAAGCCTTACGAATGCGCCGAGGAGCGGTTCTGGATGGCTGCCGACATGACCAGACGCAGAATTATTCTGCATAAGCCGATGTTAAATCCGGGTTGGGGCAGCGCCATCTCCTGCATTGCCTGGCTGCGGTTTGTACCCATGAGTCAGCAGGAGAAAACCGAGTATCTGGAATACACTACACCCCGCAAGGCGTTGCACATCCATTTTGACGGGGATGAGGACCTGGTGGAGGAGCAGAACAACCTGGGTGCTTTAGCCCGTCTTGCACGGCTGAATGAGGTGGATGCCAAAATATGCTCTTACGAGATCGTCAACACCGATCCCTTTGAACAGACCAATGAATGCCGCACCTACAAAATAGGCAATGCACATGTATTTCGGTTTGAGCAGCGTGCCGGTCAAGCGGTCGAAACCCTGCACAAAGCGGACATCAAAGCGCTGGCGGCTTTCCGTATGAGCCTTGCCAACTTCGGCATGCCCACCGGTACCTGCCTGCCCATCGCATTTGTGCGGGATAACCCCCAATTCTAATGCAAGGATCGTCTGGGCAATACCGTTAAAATTTGTTCCTACGCCTACAGGGAGGTGCAGGATTACACCATCCGCCAGTTTAAAGCTGCCCTGCAATTCGGCTTTGACGGCATCAGCATGCTATTCCACCGGGGCAACTTTATCGGGTTCGAGCAGCCGGTTCTGGATCGGTTTGTCCGGCTTTACCCCGGAGTGGATCCCTGCCGTCTGCCGGTCAGTGATGAGCGTTTGCACGGCGTCTGGTGCGGGATCAAGACCGAATTTATCACCCGGTTAAAACAGGAGCTGACCGATTTTGCCGGTAAAAAGCTGATTTTCCACACGATTGTGGAGACTACCCCCGTATCCGCAAAAAATTTCGGTGTGGATATTGAGGAGTGGGCGCGACTGGGGCTGATTGACAGCTTCTGTCATGAGACCATGGAGACCCGGGAAGACCTGACCGACTGCATATCTCAGGACGGTCTGATTGACCTTGCCGCATACCGAAAAGCCTTGACCCTGCGCCCTGTGATTTTACGTGATTTTAACAATACCGTACTGGAAAAAGCACTGGAGGGCGCAAAGGCATACCAGCAGATAGCCGATAAATACCATGTGGATTTTTACGGGGTCATTTTAAACAACCCCTTCTGCCGCAGATATATTGAAAGCCGGGATGAGATGCGTAAGCTGGGTGTAAGGAACTTTTCGTTCTTTAACTACACCCACATTGCATCAGATCTGACCCAGTTCCACATTGTATCCAAATTGGGCCACGATACCGTGCTGGAACAACCGGCAAAGCCGAAATATTTCCGCACCGTCTCGCTGGATGACCGTTATATCGGCACCTATGAGCCCAACTGGCGTGGTTAATACGCAGTATAATGTATAACGCAAAAGAGGACGGTCCTTTCGGGCCGCCCTCTTCTTGTTATGGGTAAAACGGAGATTAATACATACCGCCCATGCCGCCCATGCCTGCGGCTGCACCGGCAGCTGCATTGGCAGCGGGATCCTCGGGCTCATCGGCCACCAGAGATTCGGTGGTCAGAACCATGCTGGCAACGCTGGCAGCGTTCTCCAAAGCGCTGCGGGTAACCTTGGCGGGATCCACGATACCGGCCTTGAGCATATCCTCATAGTTCTCGGTCTGGGCGTTAAAGCCAAAGTTGACCTTGCCGGAGCTGATGATCTTGTCGATGATGACGCTGCCCTCCAAACCGGCATTGGCAGCGATCTGACGCAGAGGAGCTTCCAAAGCGCGCAGCACGATCTTTGCGCCGGTGCGCTCGTCGCCCTCCAGGGCGTCGATCAGCTTCTGCACAGCGGGAATGGCGTTGATGGGCGCAGTGCCGCCGCCGGCGACAATGCCCTCTTCTACAGCTGCGCGGGTAGCGGATAAAGCATCCTCAATGCGCAGCTTCTTATCCTTCATCTCCACCTCGGTAGCGGCTCCGACCTTGATGACGGCAACACCGCCTGCCAGCTTTGCCAAACGCTCCTGCAGCTTCTCCTTGTCAAAGTCAGAGGTTGTGGTCTCCATCTGGGCACGAATCTGAGCAACCCGGTCAGCGATGGCGCGCTTGTCACCTGCGCCGTCCACAATGACGGTGTTTTCCTTGCTGACCTTGACCTGACGGGCAGTGCCCAGCATATCTACGGTGGTATCCTTCAGCTCATAGCCCAACTCGCTGCTGACCACGGTGCCGCCGGTCAAAATGGCGATATCCTGCAGCATCTCCTTGCGACGGTCGCCAAAGCCGGGGGCCTTGACGGCAACGCAGGTAAAGGTGCCGCGCAGCTTGTTGACAATAATGGTGGACAGTGCCTCACCCTCGATATCCTCGGCGATAATCAGCAGCTTCTTGCCGGACTGAACCAGCTGCTCCAGCAGGGGCAGAATCTCCTGAATGGAGGCGATCTTCTTGTCGGTAATCAGAATCAGAGCGTCGTCGATGACGGCCTCCATCTTGTCGGTATCTGTGACCATATAGGGAGTGATATAGCCACGGTCAAACTGCATGCCCTCCACAACCTCAGAATAGGTTTCGGCGGTCTTGCTCTCCTCAATGGTAATGACACCGTCGTTAGAGACCTTCTCCATCGCCTCGGCGATCAGGGTGCCAACAAAGGGATCACCGGCGGAGACGGTAGCAACCCGGTTGATATCCTCGCTGCCGGAGACCTGCTGGGCGTTGGCACGGATAGCCTCAACTGCGGTGGCAACTGCCTTTTGCATGCCGCGTTTGATATCCATGGGATTTGCGCCTGCAGCGACATTCTTCATGCCTTCGCTTACCAGAGCCTGTGCCAGAACAGTGGCAGTGGTGGTGCCGTCGCCTGCTGCATCGTTGGTCTTGGTGGCAACCTCACGCACCAACTGTGCGCCCATGTTCTCAAACGGGTCCTTCAGCTCAATTTCCTTGGCAATGGTGACGCCATCGTTGGTAATCAAGGGAGAACCGTACTTCTTACCCAGCACCACATTGCGGCCCTTGGGTCCCAAAGTGACCTTAACGGTATCTGCCAGAGTATCAATACCGGTCTGCAGCGCCTTGCGGGCGTCCTCGCCGTTCTTTAACATTTTAGCCATAATCAAACACGCTCCTTACTGTTTTTGTGTTTATTCAACAATTGCCAGAATATCATCCAGCCGGACGATGGTGTACTTTTCGCCATCCATCTTGACCTCGGTACCTGCGTACTTAGAGCTGACAACCTTGTCACCGGACTTAACGGTCATCTTGACCTCTTTGCCGTCGACAAAGCCGCCGGGGCCTGCAGCTACGACCAGGGCAATCTGGGGTTCCTCTTTGGCAGAGCCGGTCAGGATGATGCCGCTCTTGGTGGTCTCCTCCGCCTCAACAGCCTTCAGCACAACACGGTCAGCTAACGGGTTCAGTTTCATGGTTTATTATCTCCTATTCTGTAGAATTTTGAAAACCTCTTCTTAGCACTCTTTACCTTTGAGTGCTAAGACATATTTTAATCACTTTTTAGGAAAAATCAAGCCTTTTTTGCAAGTTTTTTTAAAATTTACAAAAATGCAATAATTCGACCGGTTCAGCGGCCTGCTGTAAAAATAAACCCATTAAAAAAGCAGGTCCATATACCGTAAAGTTTTATCGTATCAGATAGACTTTTTTATTTTTCTCTGATATAATTGTGTCAAATCTGTTTGGAGGAGCCTGTTATGAAAAAATTATGCTGTTTGGTTTTAGCCGGCTGCATGCTTTTACTTTGCGGCTGCAGCACACTGGTTTCGTTTCAAGAGAGAATCACCCGGGAAGCCCGAGGAACTACTACAGTCAGCATTATTTTATGTCAGGATTCAAGCCCTCTTGCCCAAAATCTACAGCAATACCTGACCGATAGTGAACAGGCCACCTATGTTTATTTTACTGCATCGGACGCCGCCGACCAGTATGATATTGTATGTCAACAGGCGAAGTTAGAAGGTACCGCCCTGATTGCGGTGGATCTGTCTGCCACAACTTATGCCGGTAAAATGATCGCCGCCGCGCAGGAGCAGGATCTGCCGATTATCTTTTTGGGCGTCAAGCCTGCGCTGGGTATTATGAACCGGTACGATAAATGCTGGTACATCGGTTTTGACCGCAACCTTGCGGTGGAAGAACAGGGCACGCTGCTGGTTTCCCAATACCGAAACAAGCAGCTGAATGATCTGGACGGCGATTTTCAGTTGGGTACCCTTGCGGTGCAGACCAATGAAAGCTTCGGTTTTCTGCCCTACTCTTACGGCAGCGATATCGTAGGCAAGCTTACTTTAGGGGGTGTATCCGCTTTTCGTGTCGCGGAAAGTATCTACGGTCAGGATGCAGATACCCTTCAGGCCAAGCTGGAGGAGCTTTTGCTGCCGATGCTGATAACTAACGCTGCCGAACCGGAACCTGACCCTGCGGATACGAAGGATGAGCTACCGGAGGATGCACAGGAGGAAACCGAGCAGGCTGAACCGGTAGAGTACTGGGTTGCTCCTCAGCTGCAGCCGGAGGTGCTGATCTGCGGTGACGCGGCGGCCTCTCACGCAGCGCTGGCTGTGCGGGACGAAATGGCTGCCGCAGCCGCTAACCCCGAGCTGGTCGACATTGCCAACCCGAATACGGACCTTTACATTATCTGCTTTGGCGACACGGAGGAGATTAACACCGCTTTGCGGGAGGGGCGAATTTTGGGCAGTGTGGCAGAGGACTGGGACGCCCTGGCCTTGGCGCTGCAGGCGTTTTGCAACAATATTCTGGCCCAGCAGACCCCGACCCTGAACACAAACTACTACCTGACCCAAAGCAAATACCTGATGTTGGATTATATTGTTTTAAAATAAAAAGGAAGTCAGCATGCAAGACAGCGTGGAATTACAAAAGAATCAGTCTATTCCGTTAACAGTCACCGGCCTATCCAGTGACGGCAACGGGGTGGGACATTACAACGGGTTGGCAATTTTTGTCGCAGGCAGTGTTGTGGGTGACAGCCTACAGGTCAGGCTTGCCAAGGTCTGTAAAAATTATGCCTACGGAATTATTGAAAAGATCGTAACCCCCTCCCCTGACCGCACGGTGCCGGATTGTCCGGTTTACCGCAGCTGCGGCGGATGCGATTTTCGCATGATGTCCTACCCTGCCGAGCTGCGCGCCAAAAAGGAGTTTGTGCAAAATGCCATGACCCGCTTAGGTAGGCTGGATGTTCAGGTGGAGAATATTTTGCCCTCTCCTCAGGAGAACGGTTACCGCAACAAGGTGCAGTATCCGCTAACCCTGTCAAACGGACATATCACAGCCGGTTTTTACGCCGCCCGTAGCCACCGGGTCATTCCCTGCGAAGGGTGCCGGTTGCAGCCGGAGCAGCTAAACGCCATTGTCACAGATGTCTGCGCCCTGTTGGAAAAACACGGAGTTTCCGTCTATGACGAAGCCACCGGCAAGGGGCTTGCGCGGCATATCTACCTGAGGCGTGGGGCACATTCCGGCCAGATTATGGTCTGCCTTGTCTGTAACGGCAACCGTCTGCCCAGGCAGCAACAGCTGGTACAGGAACTGGTTTTGGCACACCCGGAGATTACCACGGTGGTTTTGAATGTGAACACCCGCCAAACCAATGTGATTATGGGGGAGCAAAACATTACTCTCTATGGCGACGGCACGGTGTGTGATACCCTTTGCAATGTACCGGTGCGGTTGAATCCCTTATCCTTTTATCAGGTCAACACCCCCGCTGCCGAGCAGCTATACGGGGTGGCGCAGCAGTTTGCCTGCCGGGGCGAAGCAACCGATGATACCCTGCTGGATCTTTACTGCGGCGCAGGCACCATCGGGCTTTCCATGGCGCACCTGTTTAAAAGGGTGATCGGGGTGGAGATTATCCCCCAGGCCATCGAAAACGCCCGGGAAAACGCCGCCGCCATGGGTCTTTCGGATAAGACCCGGTTTATCTGCGCGGATGCGGGCACTGCCGCAACGCAGCTGGCAAGTGAGGGGCTGACCCCCCAGGTGATTGTTCTGGACCCGCCCCGCAAGGGCTGTGACGATGCCACCCTGGCTGCCGTAGTCACCATGAATCCCCGGCGGATCGTCCTTGTCAGCTGCAACCCCGCCACCGCCGCCCGGGACGCCGCCTGGCTGTGTCAGAACGGCTATGCCGTACTCAGGGTGACGCCGGTGGATCTTTTCCCCCGGACCAAGCATGTGGAGACGGTATGCCTTTTGTCCAAACTTTCTGGTGCAAAGAATACCATTGATGTGAAGGTAGATATGGATGAACTGGATGTGACTTCAGCTGAGACTAAGGCTACATATGAAGAGATTAAAGCATACGTGCTGGAGCAGACCGGACTGCAGGTAAGCAATCTGTATATTGCTCAGGTTAAGCGTGAATGTGGGATTATTGAAAGAGAGAATTATAACAATCCGAAGTCAGAAGAGTCAAGACAGCCACAGTGTCCGGAAGAAAAGCGTAAAGCCATTATGGAGGCGTTAAAGCATTTCGGGATGGTGTGATGACTTGAAGACTTACGATTAGCATTATGGGAATACCGTCGTTACTAATGACGGTATTCTGTTTGCTTTATGAGAAAATGCTCAATGCTGGAATGGGCAATAAATCGTAATTTGTTGCTCAAAATAAAAATCCCCTTGCGTAAGGTATTGCTTGTTACGCAGCGTCATGTTGTAAAATCCATGACGAAAGGAGGTGAAAGCTATGTCAAAATACACGACGGGAGAACTTGCAAAGCTCTGCGGCGTTACGGTCCGAACGGTTCAGTATTACGATACCAGAGGCATCCTGATCCCGAGCGAGCTAACCGAAGGCGGAAGACGGCTTTACTCGGAAGACGACTTGAAGCGTATGAAGGTCATCTGCTTTCTGCGTGAACTGGATTTGCCGATCGATGCAATTTCTCAGATATTGAAAGAAGAGCATCCCGATAAAGTAATTTCGCTGCTTATTGAACAGCAGGAGGCCGCGCTTTCGGAGGAGATTTCCGAGAAACAGGGAAAGCTGGAAAAACTACGTGAACTGAAAAACGGACTGAAAAGCCAAACGACGTTCTCTCTCGAATCCATCGGTGACATA